>CALFPA010000025.1 GCA_937919825.1 uncultured Spartobacteria bacterium
GATGTTCCTGTTGCGTTCGATCCGGCAATGCCGCCCTCCAGCACAAGACCTCCGTTTCCATTCACTGTCAGAGTTTTTGAGCTGGAATTCGTTATTTGGAGGGCATTTTGAAGGGTGAGGACTTGCCCAGCGGTTTGTGAGGTAAGCGTCACCGCACCGGTGGAGGTTCCGATGGTGATCGTCTTATTGCTGGTCTCGGAGTTGCCGGTCCAGGTCAGACGGCCGGCGTTGCTTGCGGTTGACAGACTGATAGTTCCATTGGTGCCCAACGCGCTGTTCGCGCCGGTGTTTCCAAGCGAGGCGACCGAGAGGAATCCATTCGTTAAGGCAACCCCGCCACTGAAGCTGTTGGCAGTGTTCGATAGGACGAGAGTGGAGGTGCCAGTGCTTTTGGAGATTTTGCCGGAGCCGCTGATGACGCCGGAGAGGTTGCCAGTGAGGTTGGAGGCCAACGTCACGGCTAGATTGTTTGTGAGAATCAGGTCGTTGGTGATGTTAACTGCTGTTCTGATAGTTCCTGTGCCGGACAAGGCAATGCTTGGTCCTGTGACGCCATTGTTAAGGAACTCCAGCGCATTTCCCGTGATGTTGAAAACCGGAGCGGTCCCAGAGCCTGGGCCAGTGCCGCTGAAGGTGAGTTTGTTCAGTTGGAATGTGCCGCCAATGTCGTTGTTGGAATCGGCTGTGGCACCGGCAGCCTGCGAACCCGTGAAAATAAGGGTCGTGGTGGATGAGCTCGCGGGTGCCGTGCCGCCGCCCCAATTTGTTCCGGAAGCCCACTGGTCGGTGCCCGATGCCGGGATCGTGTAAGTGTAGTTGGCCGCATTGGCGTTGCCTCCCATCGCAATGGCCACGCCGAGGATGACGCAGGCAACCAGCCGGCCCGAAGAAAAAATCGAAACGCCTGTGGAACGGATCAATGAAAAGAGCGCCGCGCACCAATGACTTTGCCAGCGTTGAGACGCACCAAGAGCCCGGCAGGACACCGAGATGTCACGGAATTGTTGAACGGCTAAAAAATTCATAGGGAGAACTTGGATGAAAAATACCGTTGAAAACCGGAATGCGTCAACAATTTTTTTCAATAATATACATTTTTATAAAATTCAAAAATTGCATTTTTTCGATGTGAAAGTTTGTTTTTTAATCGGATTTGGATGATGCAAGACCGTCTTTGGCATCATTTCAAAATTCCATTACATTTATTTTGCATTATTGTCGTCAAACTCTAGAGTGCCCATTTCAGACAATCCATGAGCCCCCAAGAATTGCAACCGAAAGCCGGCGTGAAAACCTACAAGGTAGGGACACTGGTTTACACCAGTCGCGCATTGATCACCGTGATGTTTTGGATGCTGCTGGGCGATTTGTGCCTGCAGATCATGGAACAGTTGCCGACCTCGCTGGTGCCGCTGCAGTTGCGATGGGCCAGCGCGTCGGACACGCTGATCGGGTTCATCACCGGGAGCCTGCCGGCGGTGCTTGGGATTCTGCTGAATCCGGTGATTGGCGTGCAGAGCGACCGTCACCGGGGGAGATTTGGGCGGCGGCGGCCGTTTTTATTGGGTGCGACGCCGCTGGTGGTGGTGGCGCTCATAGGCTTGGGATTTGCCAAACCGGTCTCGGGGTTTCTCTCCGGGGTATTCGGCGCGGAGTCGCCCGCCGCCGTGGAGATCGGCTGGATCGGGGGCTGCATGGTCGTGTTTGTGGTGGCGAACACCTACATCATGCAGGTGTATCAATTTCTCTTCGTGGATGTGATCCCGGCCGAGGTGATGGGCAAATTTGTGGGGTGCTACCGGGCCGTGGGCGCGCTCGGGGCGTTTGTGTTCCACCGCTACATGTTTGGCCAAGCAGAAACGCAAACGGCGTGGATCTATGTGATCTCGGCTCTTCTTTATGCCGCGTCGTTTCTGCTTTTGATCTGGAAGGTGAAGGAGGGCGACTACCCCGAGCCGCCGCCCAAGGAGAGTTTTGTTCAAACGACGAAAGCGTATTTCACCGAGTGCTTCAGCCGTTCGTTTTATCTGAAGACCTATTCATTGGCATTCTGCTTCTGGAGCGCGGTGGTGCCGCTATGGACATTTCTGGTGTTTTTCGGAACGAAGCCCGGGCAGGACATGGGCTACGCGCCCACGCTGGGCCTGAGTCTGGACGCCTTCGGCCAAGCGCGCGGGTGGTGCTCACTGGTGCAGGTGCCGGTGTTTTTTCTGGTGGGGCCGCTGGTGGACCGCTTCCACCCGCTGCGTGTGGGCATGGTCGGCATGCTGCTCTCGAGCGCGACCTTTTTTGCGAACTTCTTTTTCGTCCAGAGCGAGGGCACATTCACTTTCTGGCTGATCGTGAATTTCATCGCGCAGGCGATCTACATGGGGGCCTACCTGGCGATCCTGCCACGGCTCCTGCCTCGCTCGAAATACGGGCAGTTTTTCACGGCGAACCAGATTTTCGGATTTGCGGGTGTGGCGCTGGCGCCAGTGTTGTGCGGCGGCTTTCTCGAAGGGCTGAAAGACTATCGATTCATCTATGTGTGGTGCGGGGCCTGCACCTTGGCGGGATTTGTGATGTGCCTGTTCCTTTATCGGCACTGGATGCGGCTCGGCGGCGACAAGGATTACCGCCCGCCGGGGTTTGAGAACGAGGTTCCGACCACCGCGCCATCCGCTGGGCATTGATTTCATGAAAACGAACAAGTCATCCGTTGACCAATTCGCAGCGATTGCCACGGAGTTGGTTTCGAATCGGCATGCCGATCTGGCGCATCCCGAACGGGCTTCCAAGCCCGTGAATGTCCTGCCGCTGAGTGCCGAGGGCTTGAAAAATCCGATACCCCGCGCGCGAAAAATCACCACAGCGCAGGAATTGCGCTCCGAGCTGGCGGCGCTGCGCGCGCGGATGGCGCCCTTCCTGGCGAACCTCGCACCGCCGCTTGTTTCACGACGCCGGGTTTTGGATGTTGCCGAATTCCAATGGCGCGTGGAAACCGCCTCGGACCGCGCGGATTTCGAATCCGTGCAACGCGGCATCGGCGTGTGGGAGGATGTGCGGATTCCGCATTACGGCCCCCCACTTGGTCCGGCGGCCACCTTGTATCGAACGGTGCTCGACCTGCCGGCGGAAATGTTTTCCCAAGATCGGCAGGTGCTTTGCTTCGATGCGGTGGATTACCGCTGCCAAGTCTATCTGAACGGCGTTTGCCTCGGCACGCATGAGGGATTTTTCGAAGCGTTTGAATTTGATGTCACAGGCATCGCACGGGCTTTCGGGAATGTCCTGTTGGTGCGGGTGGAAAATGATTTCACCATGCTTGGGCAGGCGTTCTCGGATGGCGATACCGACGGGGACAAAATCTACGCCGCGACCGGCCTCGGCTACGACGATCCTGAAGAGGGCTGGCATCACTGCCCGCCAGGAATGGGCATCTGGCAGGGGGTTCGCTTCGAATCGCGCGCCAGGCTCGCAATCACTGATCTTTTCCTGCGTCCCCTTCCCTCGCTCGATGCGGTCGAGATTCAGGTGGAAATTCAAAGCTTCGGATCCAAAGCTCCCGAGGAAGCCGCGCTCCGCGTTTCGATTTTCGGCCGGAATTTCGACGCCCTCGTTCATGACAAGCACCTGCATCGCGCCGTCGGCGAGTGGGTGAGAGGATTTGGCGACCTCGACCACGGCACGCCGGAGTCCGAGCCGGCCTTGATGGGGCCTGGGAAAAACTATCTCGCGCTCACCCTGCCCATCGAGGAGGCAAGACTTTGGGATCTCGAAACCCCGTGGCTGTATGAGGCCCAAATCGAATTGCTCGATGCCGCCGGCGCGGTGCTCGACTCGGCAAGCCGTCAATTTGGAATGCGACGGTTCGAGCAGGATGAAACCTCGACGCCGAAGGGAAAATTCCGCCTCAACGGGCGCGAAATCCGACTCCGTGGAGCGAACACGATGGGCAATCTCGACATGTGTGTCTTTCGGGGCGACTTCGAGCAACTCCATGACGACATCCTCCTCGCCAAGCTCACCAATCTGAATTTTCTCAGGCTCACCCAGCATCCGGTGCAGCGCGAAGTGTATGAGGCTTGCGACCGCCTGGGGCTGATGCTCCAGACCGATCTGCCGCTCTTCGGCACCATCCGGCGCAACCAATTTCACGAATGCGTGCGGCAATCGGCCGCGATGGAGCGGCTCGTGCGTTCGCATCCCAGCAGCGTGCTCGTTTCCTTCATCAACGAACCATTCCCCGCCGCCCGCGCCAAGCCCCACCGGTTCATGCTCCGCGAGGATATGGAGCTGTTTTTCGATATGGCCTCCAAGGCCGTTCGCCGCGAAAATCTGGACCGCGTCATCAAGTGTGTGGACGGCGACTACGACCCGCCGGTGCCCGAGGGAATGCAGGACAACCACTGCTATTGCGGTTGGTATATCGGCCATGGCATTGACATCGGCGCCTTGCACCATGGCGCTTGGATGCCCGTCAAACCCGGCTGGCACTTCGGTTGCGGAGAGTTCGGTTCCGAGGGGCTCGATTCCCTCGAAGTCGCCCGGAAACACTACCCCAAGGAGTGGCTGAAAAGCGGCGCCAATGGAGAATGGACGCCTGACATTATTCCCAAGGCCCAGTCGATGAATTTCCACTACCTCTGGTATCCCACTCCGCAAACGCTGGAGCAGTGGATCGAGGCCAGCCAGGCCCATCAGGAATGGATCACTCGCCTGATGACGGAGGCCTTCCGCCGGCTCCCGGGGATGAACACTTTTGCCATTCACCTCTTCATCGATGCCTGGCCCGCCGGTTGGATGAAAACGATCATGGATGTGAATCGCCTCCCGAAAAAAGCATGGTTCGCCTACCGTGATGCGCTGTCACCGCTGGCCATCTCGCTTCGCAGCGACCGCACGGCAGGCTTCTCCGGCGAGTCGTTGCCCGTCGAAATCTGGGTCGCCAATGATCTCGATGAGACACCGCCCGGCTGCACTCTCGAATACGAGATCACACACCAAGGCCAATGCGTGGCCCAAGGTCGCGCGCCAGCCTCCCTCGCCCGCTGCGCCCCTGCCGGACAAGGGTTGCTTGAGATCACTTTGCCGGATTGCCGCGAACGCAGCGAGCTAACCATCTCGGCGTCTCTCGTCGATGCCGAGGGAACGCCATTGCACGACTCGCAAATCTCGCTGGCTGTTTTTCCAAAACCCAAACCCGAGGCGCTGGAGGTTTTCGTTTTTCCCGGAGACGCGAATGCCGAAGCGGCCCTCGAGGCCCTTGGAATCGCGAAGGCTTCAGGAAATATAAGAGACGCTGCGGTTATTTTGGTGTCCGACCCGGCCATTCTCTCCAGCGAATCGCAAACTCTCTCGCAAGCGGTTCGAGCCGGGGCAGTCGTTGTTCTTTTACCTCTACCGACAGGCCAATACACCTTCGGCGATGCCCCTCTCGAAGTTCGCGCCTCCGGCATGGGCGCGCGCCATTTCGTTTCGTGCGATTCCGGCCATCCGATGGTGGCGGGATTTCAGCGCGAGGATTTCAAATTCTGGTTCAACGAGCAGCTCGGCTATGCCTCGCCGATTCTTTCGACTGTTCTGGAAGCGCCGGAGTGGAATCCGATCCTGCTCAGCGGCGATGGGGGCTGGGCGCGCAAGTGGGGCCCGGTGCCGGTCGCTGTCGAGCGCCGTGATGGCAAAGGGTGTTGGCGTGTTTGCCAAGTGGATCTCCTACCCCGCCTCCAGGACAACCCCGCAGCCCATCTCTTCGCTCTCAATCTGCTCGAGCCGCCGCGATGTTGAGAGAATAAGTCTGGCAATAATGAACCAACTTTATGGATATTTCAGCAATGCCAGATTTAAATATTGGAGATATCGCTGACGCAGCGGGAGTTTCACGGGCCACTGTTTCCCGGGTGATCAACGGCAGTCCCTTGGTCAAAGCGAAGACCGTCGCACTCGTTAGAGCAGCCATCGATAAACTGGGCTATGTCCGCCCTTCGGTCCGGCCAGGCCCGAAACCCCGCGCGCCCCACCCGCTGCGCCTCCGCTCCGGCTCGATCGCCTTGATCTCCATCGGAGGCAGCGGCGCCTTGTTTCAGGAACCCATCATGGCCTCGTTGGTCGAGCAGATTCAAAGCACCTGCCGCGCCCGGCAACTCAACTTGCTGTTGGATCAAATGACCTCGACCGATCAAATCCCGCTGTGCGTGGAGACCCGCCAGGTGGATGGTGCCATCCTTTTGATCTCCGGCCGGCCGGCCAATCGCCGCGAGTGCATCACCAAACTCGCCGGCATGATTCCGTGCGTTCATATTTTTGCCCCAGGCCACCCCATTTTCAGCGTCGATCATGTCACCGTGAATGATGTTGCCGTGGGCGATATGGCGTTTCGGTCATTGAGAGACGCAGGATGCCAATCGATGGCTCTCGTCAACGCTTCGAGCTTCTTCCTCGAAGCCCTGTATGTGCGTGGCCGCGCCTTCACGGATCGCGCGCAACTCGAAACCATCCCCACCCATGTTTTCGCGTCGAAAAACCTCTACTCCAACCCGACCAACTTCTGGCCCCAACCCCTCTTCATCTTCGAGGATTTCAAAACCGTCGCCTCCGCGATCCGCTCCATGCCCAAGCCCGTCGGGGTTTTCCTGACCCTGGAATCCCACGCCCCCCAACTCCACGCGGCGCTCCGCGAGGAGGGCTTGCTGGACGACGGAAGCGTCAAACTCGCCATCGCCGGGACGACCCCGTTTTTCGTCAAAGACCTCCAACCCGCCCCTCTCTTGATCGATCTATCCTTCTCAGAAATCATCGATGTCGCCGTGGACCGACTCATCCACCGCGCCAACCATATGCCGGCGCAAATTCTGACCTTCTTGGTCCCCCCAAAAATCGCTGCGCTGTAGAAAACCTGCTGGATTTTATATCCTATCCTAGAATATTTTATAAAAATACACCACCCCCCCTTTTTTATAAAAATGATTTGTTTCATTAATATGATGTAAATAAATGAAAAATCATATTGTCTCTCACTCAATCTTGTGAGATTGATCGATTGGTTAAAAATAATTCACCCAGAATCACCCCCAAGCAACCTATGCAAAGGACAAGCATCGCCCCCGAAAAAAATCGTGCTTTCACACTGATTGAGCTGCTTGTGGTTATCGCGATCATCGCTGTGTTGGCGGCTCTCGCGTTTCCAATAACAAAAACGGTCCTCAGCCGTGGCGACGCCAGTAAATGCGTGGCAAACCAGAGGCAAATTGTCATGGGTATCATTCTGTTTGCCCAAGAGAACAATGGACTGCCTCCTTACATCACCCAAGGTTGGTATTGGAATGCGAGGCTGTCCCGTGCAACCAACAACTCCCCGGCTCCCACCCTTCCCTACATGCCCTATCATCCATCTGCCTCCACGGATAGGCCGAAGGGCGGCAACTCGATCTGGATTTGTCCGGCCAACAATCCATTCAAGACCAACAACCCTATCCGGGACTGCTCCTATGGCATCATCCAG
This sequence comes from uncultured Spartobacteria bacterium, assembly GCA_937919825.1. GTDB lineage: Bacteria > Verrucomicrobiota > Verrucomicrobiia > Chthoniobacterales > Terrimicrobiaceae > UBA967. The sequence goes on from CALFPA010000025.1 coordinate 7,484, forward strand.
GCGATCTACCCGAATGCGGACAATAGTTCGCGGGTTCCACTGATCAAATTGGACAAACCCTCCCGGACAGTCGCATTAGGCGATTGCAGTTTGAATGCACAGAGTTCAGCCCGAATTGGCAGAGATTCGGACATCGCAAAAGTCCACAACGGCGGGGCCAATTTCGCCTTCTTCGATGGGCATGTGGAATTTTTCAATCCCGTCCCTGCCTATACCAATGGAATTTTCAAGAGAACCGGTGGCAACTAAATTACTGCCTCGTTTAGGCCTTCTGGTCACCGCCCTGGGATTCTTTTCCTCCTGCCTCCACGCCGCAGTCACCCTCCCCCGCGTCTTCAGCGACAACATGGTGCTCCAGCGCGACAAGCCGCTTCCCGTTTGGGGCAAGGCATCACCTGGCGAGAAGGTGTCGGTTGTCTTCGCCGGACAGGAAAAATCGACCACAGCCGGTGAAAACGGGCTTTGGCAACTGACTCTCGATCCGCTGCCAGTCAACAAGACCCCGCAGTCGCTTGTAGTTTCGGGCGAAAACACCATCCACCTCGAAAATGTCCTCGTCGGCGAAGTCTGGCTCTGCTCCGGGCAATCCAACATGGAGTGGCTGGTCGACAAGTCTGCGAATCCCGATGAGGAAAAAGCCGCCGCTAACTTTCCTGAGATCCGTCATTTCAAGGTTCCCCGCACCTCCAGAGCCTTCCCGCAGGCAGATGTGAAGGCTAACTGGCAAATCTGCTCGCCCTCGACCGTCAGCGGATTCACAGCGGTCGGCTACTTTTTTGCCCGCGAACTTTTTCAGAAACTCGATGTGCCAATCGGCCTCCTCCACTCCAGCTGGGGAGGCACTGCCATTGAAGTCTGGATGTCGCCGGAAAGCGTGGAGGCGACGCCGGAGCTTTCCGAACTCAACGCCAAACTCTTCTCGCAAACCAGCCTCTCTCCGGAAGGAAAACAGCGACACGAAGACTATCTCGCCGATCTCAAAAAATGGATCCCAGCCACAGAAGAAGCATTATCAAATGGCAAGCCGATCACAGAGCCCCCCATCGTGCCATGGCCTGCTGGGGACAATCCCCAGCCCACCCAGCTCTACAAGGGCATGATCCATCCCCTCGCCCCTTTCGCCCTGCGCGGGGCCATTTGGTATCAGGGCGAGTCCAACGGATTTGAGGACATCATCTACAAAACCAAACTCCGCGCGCTCATCGGCGGATGGCGCACCAAGTGGAACCAAGGCGACTTTCCCTTTTACATCGTGCAAATCTCGAACTATGCGAAAATCGATCCGGCCCGGCGCGACGCCGGCATGAACTGGGCGAAATTGCGCGAGGCGCAGTTAAAGGCCTTGGAAATCACGAATACCGGCCTTGCCGTTACCATCGACATCGGGGAGTCGGAGGACATCCACCCCAAAAACAAGCAGGATGTGGGAAAACGTCTCGCCCTCTGGGCGCTCGCCGACGCCTACGGAAAAGACATCACCCCCTCCGGACCTCTCTACAGAAGCCACCGCGTGGAAGATGGAAAAATCCGCATCTCGTTCGATCACTCAAAAAACGGTCTAATGATCGGAAAAAAAGAAGGCTTGGCATCCGTTGCGCCCGATCCGGCCTCGAAACTCCTTTGGATCGAAATCGCCGGCGAGGACCGCATTTTCAAGCCCGCCGAGGCCGTCATTGAAGGTGCGGAACTTGTCATCTTCAGTTCCGAAGTGCCCGCGCCCGTAGCTGCCCGCTACGCCTTCCTCCAAGACCCCGCCGGGGCAAACCTCTACAACAACGAGGGCCTGCCAGCCTCTCCGTTCCGAACCGATTCATGGTAAAAAACCTCCTCCTCGCGCTCGCCGCTCTGAGCACGGCAACCCTCCACGCAAAACCCGTTGTCATCTGGGCCTCCGATCCCGTCCGCGCTGGCGAAAGCGTCGTCGTGCGCGGCGATGGATTCGGTGAAAAGGCAGCTGTGGAAATTTCCCTTTCGCAAAACGGAAATCCAACCGACTGGCAGCCCGCCAAGGTTCTTCAACAAACTCCCAGCACCTTGAAATTCGCGCTGCCCGCCCAGATCGGCGACGGCATCTTGCGCTTCCGCATCAATGATGGCAAAGAATCCTCCGAACCATCCCTCCTCAACGCTCCAAAAATCTGGTGGATGCAGGGCGACGAGACAGAGACCGCCACTCCGGGCGGTTGGCTCCGCCTTTTCGGCCTCAATCTGAATTTGCGCCCCGGCGCCAAAGCCACACTCCGCGCGGGCGATTCAACCATCTCGCTGACCCCCGAGGCGATCGATGAATTTGCCATTCGCATCCCCCTTCCTGCCGATCTCAAGCCCGGCAAATACACGGTCGAATTCCACAACGGCCTTGCGGACGCCGCCGCAAACGCGACAGCTGGAAAAATCCAAATCGCCCCGGAAAAGCAGGCTCCATCGCGAATCTTCGATGTCACCAACTACGGCGCGGTTCCCGCCGAACCCGGCTACCTCCAATACACCACCGCCATGCTCGCCGAGGGTCAAGTGGACAGCACAGACGCCATCCAGAAGGCACTCAACGACGCAGGCAAGGAGGGCGGCGGCATTGTGCAATTCCCGCGCGGGATCTTCGTTTTGTCCAAAGGCCTCAATATCCCGATGCATGTGACCCTGCGCGGCGCGGGCTCAGGTCTCACGACACTTTCCTATGTGGACGACATCCAGCCGCGCGTCCAGAGGCAGAAAAAACTCTACTGGGGCGCGCAGCAATTCGAGCCGATCCAAGGCGTCGATTTCGAGCCCCACCCCTACCTCATCCGCGGCGAGGGACACTTCACCGTCGAAGACCTCGCCATCTACGCCATCAACCACCACGCCGGCATCCAAAGCGAGCTTCCATCAAATTCGCCAAATGCCGGCCATATCACGATCCGCCGAGTCCTCATGCGCCTCGACCGCTTCATCAACAACGACCGCACCAACCGCCACTACTCGGATGCCGAGGAGGTTTTCCTGAAACGCTGGCGCGACAAACGGCGCACAGGCGCGATCGATGTCGGCGGACCAAATATTCAGATCACCGACTGCGACATCTACTCCTCCCTCCAAGTCCTCATGCTCAACGGCTCCTCGGGCTACATCGCCCGCAACAAGTTCTCTGCCGTTCCCCGCCATTGGACGGTCTTCGGCCGCCGCACGCAGAAGATCATTTTTGAAAACAACGACTGCTCGGACGGCGGCGTGAGCCTCAACAGCGTGCACGACATGGTCACCAACGACGGCCAGACGCGCATCCAGAGCATGTATTCCCGCGAAATCTACATCGCCCGGAATGCCATGAAGGACAGCTACCGCGGGGATCGCGACGGGGGCTTCAACTCCGACTTCCATGCCCCCGTTGGCATCTACACCGGCACCGTGGAAAAATGCGACGGCGCCACCCTCGTCCTGCCCAAGGAAACTGAAGATCCCGAGTTCGCGACGAAGTGGCTCGGCGCCGTGGTTGTCGTTCTCGATGGAAAAGGCGCGGGCCAATACCGCTCGCTCGCCGGCGGATCGGGAAAAACTCTCCTCGTCGACAAAGCGTGGGATGTGCCACTCGACACCACCTCATTCATCTCCGTCTGCAAAGCCCTCGACCATGTCATCGCGGTGGACAATGTCACCCACGATGCCGGCAACACCATTCTCTTCTGGTGCGGCGGCATCGAGGTCATTGCCGCCCGCAACAAATCGATTCGCGGCGGCGCCATCCAGCAGATCACCATTTCCTACCAAGGCCAGGTCCTCCCCGGCCTGCGTGCCCAGTTTTTCGACAACGAAATCCTCGAGGGCACCACCTGGGGCGCATCGTTCATCTTCCCGCGCGGCTCGAACATCGGCACCCTCACCTACCCGCCGATCTCCCACGACCGCACACTCCAAGCCGACCAAGGCTTTCCCGTCACCGCCCCCGACTACCACGGCCCCATGGCTCTGGACCAGGTCTTCCGCCGCAACACCATCGCGAACAACGGCCGCTTCTTCGTCGGCGGCAATGTGCAAAATGTCCTTTTCGAAGCCGGCAGCGTAAACGATGCGGAGATCGGTCTCGAAGTCACCACGCGCGGCGGCCGCTGGGCCGATTTCCTTCAAGGCGGGCCGACCGACATCCTCGCCAGAAACAACATTTTCAAAAATGTCACCACCCCCTACGCAGGCGACCGACTGAACGAAACCATCATCCTGCCTCATCAAATCGACTCATCTACAGAACCCGTGCCTTAAACCAAACCGAGGTGGATGGCGCGCCACGAAGCTATGAATGCCAAAGCCAAAGCCGGCGGCATCGACCTCATCTACATCGGCGATTCGATTGTTGAATTCTTTGAGACCCAAGGTCTGGATATTTTCCAGCGCTGGGAAAAGCCCTCGGCGGAGCGGGATGTTTTGGCCAAGGCCAACGAAATCATTTCCAGGCTCGATGACGGAAAAACAATCCATTTCACAGTGGCATCCGCATCGACTGTCAATCGCACCTCGCCCCACCGCTGAACAGCAAGTCCTCCGATGATGCAAAATTTCTCGCCGTGTTCGTCCAAGAATTGCTGCAACTCAAGAGCCGCCTCAATAGCAGGATGCATGACTCCGGGACCTCATAAAGATTGCCTGCTGTTCAACAAGACCGGATGACTCCGCACGCTCTGGCGAAATCCAGACATCTGCGGCAGGGATGGCACAGCGGTTGAAAAGTTCGGCGGACGATTCCTCACTCAATTCGCGCAGTTCCCGAGTCCTCACTTTCTCAAGCTCGAGGCCGGCAGACTGCCATTGACTCATCCAGCGCATTTTTTGGTCCGCATTCACAAGAGTTAGATTAACTCTTGACGCACCAATCATCCACAAAAACCTCGCTTCACCGTCACCCCCCCAGCGAATCCCGTTGCGCGAGAAAAGAAACTCCGGCCCCGGGTGATCCAATTTGGCGACCGGCCAGTTGCATACGAGTTTTTCATCCCTCAGCTACCGATAGGGTTGTTTATCCACCAGATGCACCGGGCGTCCTGTATCGTCAAAAAACGCGATTCTCAAGGTGGAGTCAGGATTCGCCGTGACTTGCACAAATCCCCCCGATGGCTCGTCGTAGAGAAACGGCTGTTTGATCTCGCCCTCGGGGTCGGTGGATTTCGGGTCACCGGGCTTGATGCCAACGATCGAGTTTTCGTCGTTGAGCGCACCGACAGAGAATTCCTCAACTCCAGTGGGATGAATGCTGTGGTATTGCCAGTGGCGGTCGCCGCAAAGGATGAGGACATTTTTGATGTCCTTCTTTTTTAGCCATTCAAAAAACGAATCGGCCTCGGCGCGAAAACCGGCGGGGTTCGTGTGGTTGTCGCTCTTGCTGGCGCGGTCCGGGCCAACCATTGGCGTGGGTGAGATCAGGATTTTCCATTTCGCGTCGCTGGCCGCGAGCGTGCGCTCGAGCCACTGGCGCTGTTCGGCGCCCCAGAGTGATTTGTCGGGACCGTCGGGGGATTTGTTGTCCGAGCGGTGGTCGCGGCCTTCGAGGAACCAGAGTTGGACATCCTTGCTGATGCGGTGCGTGCGGTAATTTGGAGCGGACTGATCACCGGCCGGGTGGATGGGCATTTGCTCGCGGAAGAGGCTTATGCCTGTCGAGGCAAGCGGAGGTTTGTCGCCGGACTGATCCGCATCGTCGAAGCGGAAGTCGTGGTCATCTTTGAGCCAATAGGTGGGCGTTTTGGCAAAGAATTCGGCCATGCGCGGGAAGCGGAATTGCTCGTGCCATTTCTTTCGCATCGCGGGGAGCGTCTTCGCGGGGGCCTCCAGCGGGAAGCTGTAGTAGACGACATCCCCTGCCCCGATGAAGAAGTCGGGGTTGAGTGTTTGCATCGCCGCGAAGGACGGGTAGCCGAGCTGCTTGTCTTCTTCGCTCGCCGTCACGGGTCCTCCTCCATTCGAGATGCCGGTGGTGAATGCCAAGTAGTTCATGCAGCTTCCAATCGTGAAGGAAACGCTCTTGGCTTCGGGATCGAGCGTCTTGAAGGAGCGCGTGGCGCCCTTCCTGCCATCCTCAAAAATCAGTCGGTAGAAGTAGCGTGTGCCCGGCTGGAGATCGGTCAACCGGGCACGAAGGATGAAGTCGGAGTCGGCTTTTGCCTCAATGCTTGAAGTGAGTTGTGACTTGGCGAACTTCTCATCCTCGCTCCACTCAAAGCGGGCCTTTCCAGCGATGCCGGGAATATCACCCGCCGCATCGAGTTCTGGCCCCGGAATGGTCGTGAGGCGGGATTGGAGAAGGGCTCTATTCGCCGTCACCTCGCCAACTATCTCACCTTGCGCGTTGAAGGCTGTCGGCACGGCGGGCGCGACGGAGACCGGCGCGCTGAAACCGACCGGCTTTTCCCCCTCACTCTCAAAGAGGACGCGCACCGAGCGTATCCCGCTGCCCGGCGGGAACGGAGCCAAGAGCGAGGCATTTTCGAATTCCGATTTCGTTGCCGCGAGCTTTCCATCAATCCACACCTCGGCCTTGCCAAGCAATCCACCGAATTTCAACACCCCGCCCTCGCGTTGCGCGTTGGTAAACGGATCGAAGCTGGCTGCGAAGAGGCTCCAGGTTCCTCCATTGCGTGTCAGCGGAGTCCCAGTCGTGACTCCCGCCCACGAGTTCATGTCATTACTGTCGGCTTTCACCAAGGTGTAGGCGTAGCTGCGCGGTCGGTTGACGCGGTAAATCTCGTC
>CALFPA010000026.1 GCA_937919825.1 uncultured Spartobacteria bacterium
GTGGATACAATTTTGGAGTATCTGGCGTTTTTTGTGGATGCGAGGATGGTGAGTCGTATTAGTCGCCATGATCTTCGAGGTAAGAGGGTGCTGGAAGTGCATGAAAAGTATTATGCGGCGGATCATGGGCTTCGAAATGCGATTCTCGGTCACCGGGCGCAGGATATTGGCATTCAGCTTGAGACGATCGTTTGCAACCATTTGCTTGCAACGGGACACAAAGTGGAAGTGGGGCGCTGGGATGCTTATGAGGTGGATTTTGTTGTAACCAAGGAAGGGCAGCGAACAGACATTCAAGTGGCTTATCTGCTTGCGGATGATAAGACTCTGGAGAGGGAAATTCTGCCGTTGCGGGCAATCGGTGATAATTACCCGCGCTTGATTCTAAGCATGGATACCCATTTTCGAGAGGATCATGAGGGGATACGATGGATGAATGTTCGAAAATTCACACAAGAATTTGGGATTTAGTTTTCTATAAAACATGCTGTATTTCGTAATCACAACAATCGAAAAGCCAACAGCTTCGGTGCTTGGCTTGGTGGAAAAACTCAATGAAGTCGGTGGCAAGTTGATTGTTGCGGGGGATAAGAAGGGGACGGTGGATTTTCATCCGCCGAGTGCCGAGTCCCAACATTCAAAATTCATCATCACCCAACCCTTGGCCGATGGAGTTTTTGAGTTTAGCGGATCAGGAATTAATTCCTGATATTTAAGGAATTTGAGGAGCGGCGTATGCCAGAAAATGAAACGGGTAGCGAGTAACTTGGTGGCTGGTGCTGTTTTGAGATTTTCCTCTTGATTATTCAGTCATAATCGAATAATTATTCAAAAATGTTCGATAAAATAAATAAAAATACCTTTCAAAGTGTTCGTTGCACTTTGAAAGAGCGGCTTACAGAGAAATCTTCTGGTCTCATTCAGTTGCTGGTGGGGCCGAGGCAGGTGGGCAAGACGACTTTGCTACTGGAGGTCGTTGCGGAATGGGATGGGCGTTCTGTGTATGCTTCGGCGGACACGCCCGAGGCGGCATTGCCAAATTGGCGGGAGGGAATCTGGCGTCGGGTCGAGGCTTTAGCGCGGGATGGAGCGCCAACTGTTCTGCTTCTGGACGAGATTCAGTATCTTCCGGATTGGTCGCTCTGGCTCAAGGCAAAATACGATGAGACCCAGCGGCTGGGCTTGCCGATCCGGATCGTGGCCAGTGGGTCGTCTTCCCTGCAGATCGGTGTGGGAGCGCGCGAGTCGATGGCTGGGCGTTTCGAAAAGCTCACGCTTTCGCACTGGGGAGCGGGAGATTTGGCAATCATTGCAGGCATCACGCCAAAGGATGCGGCCTACCGAGTGGTGACTCATGGAGGGTATCCCGGAGCTGTTGTCTTTTGGAATGACCCAGCGAGATGGCAGTCCTATGTGCGAGATGCGATCATCGAGCCAGCGATCGGGCGCGACATTCTTCACTTGGAAAAAGTGCGCAAACCGGCCTTGCTGCGGCAGGTTTTTGCTGTGGCGGCGGCGCACCCTTCGGAAACTCTCTCGCTGGAGAAAATCGCAGGCCTACTTGCCGAGAAGGGGGCTCTCGAAACCATCTCACATTATCTTGAACTTCTGAACGAGGCTTTTCTGGTGGCTCCAGTGCAAAAATTTTCGAATTCGGAAATCCGCCGCCGCCGCTCCTCGCCCAAACTGGTCGTGAGGAACAATGCGTTGCTGGTCGCGGGCGGAAACAACGCCCCGAGTCCTGATCATGAACCGGATCGTTGGGGCCGATGGGTGGAAAACGCCTGCTTGGCGCGTGCGATCAATGACGGGCTGGATCTGCACTTCTGGCGGGAGGAGCCTTGGGAGGTGGATGCCGTGGTGGCCAGTGGAGGGGAACACTACTTGCTGGAAGTGAAAACGGGCCGTTATTCGGCCGAGGATTTGCGGGGCTTGGGACACGCTGCGCAGAAGTTCCCAGAGTGTCGCCCGATTGTTTTATGCGATCCGGGCTGCGAGCGTATTGCTGAGGCTGCGGGATTTGAAGCAGGTTCATGGGTGGACTTTTTGCAATAGGTCGGGCCGTGGGGCAACGGCTAAAAACTTAAGAATAGATTGAATGAAAAACTGGGTGCTTGGTTTGTCGGTTTTGTTGAATTTGGTTTTGCTGGGGGTGTTGGTTTTTTTGAATGACCGGTATGGGCTTTGGGCGAAGGTGCAGCGGGTTATTTTGGAGGAGGGGAGGGTTCCCGTGGTTGCTGCATCGTATGAATTAAATCGCAATTATCAGGTGCGGCGGGAGATGTTTCGTTTGGACAAAAATAAGTCGGTGAGGGTTCTGATGCTGGGGGATAGCCTGACGGCGCAGGGGGAGTGGAATGCGATGCTGGGGGAGCCACTGGTGGCGAATCGGGGAATCGATGGGGATACTGCAGCGGGAGTGCTGGCGCGAATTGGGGATGATGCGGATTTCCGTGGCGACACGGTGGTGATCTGGATCGGGACGAATGATGTATTGCAAGGGCAGGACGCCGGGCCGGTCGCGGAGCGAATAATGGAGGCAGCTCGAGCAAAAGCTGATCTAAAGAAGAATTTTACCACGGAGAGCACGGAGGACACGGAGGAAGAAGCAGGCCAGCGCTTGGCTGGCCAAGCTGGCGCGGCGTTTTCAAATCCCTCCACAAGCGAGCTTGCACGGGATTCTGAAAACACATCGCTCACTCGCTCCGCGAGTGGCCCTGCTTCTGCTCTCGACGCTGGTCGCTCGACTCTCGACTTGGTGCTTGAGGCACCAAATGTCTTCGTCTTAGGTATTCCGCCGATGGCGCGGTGGTGGGAGGGGGCGCCAGAGAAAAATTTTAAGATTCAGGAGATAAACACCATGCTGGCGAAGGGGGCGGAGGAGAATGGGTATCGATTTATCGAGTTGGAGTCGGTGCTGGCGGATGAGAAGGGATTTTTGCGAGGTGAGATGACGAGCGATGGCGTGCATCTGAACGCAAAAGGGTATGTGGCGGTGATCCAAAGGCTGAAGGAGGCTGGCCTTTGGCCTGCGGCCGAGGACTGATGGCTCCGTT
>CALFPA010000027.1 GCA_937919825.1 uncultured Spartobacteria bacterium
GGACAAAAAATCCGCCGGCACCGGGAATGTGGAAGACGGTCTCGACGACGATCGAGCCGGTGAGGAGGTGGGCGGCGAGAGGGCCGAGATACGAGACAACCGGCAGAATGGCGATGCGTAGCGCATGGCGATAGACGACGGCGGATTCGCGGAGGCCCTTGGCGCGGGCGGTTCGGATAAAATCCTGCTGAAGCGTCTCGACCATGCTTCCGCGCATGAGGCGGGCGATGACGGCGGCGGCGGGCGCGGCAAGGACGAGAGCCGGGAGGATCAGATGCGAGAAACTCCCCCACCCTCCCGCAGGCAGCCACCCGAGCGAGAGAGCGAAGACGAGAATCATCAGGGGTCCGGTGATGTAGGAGGGCAGCGAAATGGCAGCAAGAGCGGCAAACATCGCGGCGTGGTCGCGCCAAGTCGCGCGGTGCATCGCAGCGAGAGTGCCGAGCCAAACACCCGCGAAGGTCGCGAGGAGAAAGGCGGCCCCGCCGAGCGCGAGTGTGACGGGCAGGGTTTGGGCGAGAATTTCGTTCACCGAGCGGTTGCGGTATTTCGTCGAAAGGCGCAAGTCTCCGCGCAGGAGGTCACCGAGGTAGCCGGTGTATTGCTGCCAGAGGGAGCCATCGAGTTTGTATTTCGCGAGGAGTTGCTTCTCGATCGCCTCGGGGATTTTTCGCTCCCCATCAAACGGCCCGCCGGGAGAGACGCGGATGAGCAGAAAAGTGATCGAGACGACGCAAAAGAGAACGACGACGAGCGAGAGCAGACGCTTGGCGAGATGGGTCATCCGGCTTGGCGGGTTTCAGGATTTCCTCGGCCACGGGGAGATCGGCGGTGTGCGTGATCTTGAAATTTGGCACGCCATGGACAACCGGCACGGGATGGATGCCAGCGGCGATCAAGGCTCCGACCTCATCCGTGGCACCGGCCCCATGCTCGCGAATGGCGGCGAGAAGCTCCGGGAAGGCTGCGGCCTGCGGGGTTTCCATCGCGAAGAGGGTTTGACGGGAGAGGGTCTCGTGGAGAAGGCCGGCGGCGTTGGCGCGGTGGAGTGAGTCTGCGACGGGATGGGCGGCCGAGGCGGCGCGGTGTTTTTCGGCCGCAGCGAGGACTTGGGTGAAAAGGGCGGGCGTTGCCAATGGGCGCGCGGCGTCGTGAACCGCGATAAGATCGGGAGGATTTGGCGCGAGGGCGAGGAGGCCGTTCAGGACCGAGGCGGAGCGCTCGGCTCCCCCGGCGACGACGCGCGAGATTTTGGGAAAGGATTTGGCGAGGGCGGCGAATTCCTCGGTTCGCTGCGGAGCGCACACCAGAATCGCCATGGAAATCTCCGCGCAATCCTGGACAGCCTGGAGACTCCAATACAGGAGCGGCTGGCCGGCGAGCGGAGCGGTCAATTTGTCGAATCCCATGCGGGTGCTGGATCCGGCGGCGACGAGGATGGCGGCGGCTTTCATAGTTGTTTCAAATATCGAAAAGCTGCTGACCATCCTCGAAGTTTTTTTTCTTCGAAGTTTTCTTGGAGGAGCTTTTGGCTAGTCGCTCTCTTTTGTGGCGGGCTTGTTCTTTCCAACGCTCGACTTCCTCCTCGAGCGTGGCGAGTTGGCTTTTTGCGGAGCGAACACGGGCCACGACGGCGGCGCGGATTTTTTCTCCCACTTGGGTTCGATTCTTGGAGTTCCAGAAAGTCCACGCCGGGGATTTCTTCGCTTGGCGGAGGCGGACTTTCAGACCATCGAGTTGATTGCGAAGTTGGCTGGCGACCTGGCGAAGATGGTAAAGGGTGGAACGAACCGCCGAGCCGCTTTCGTGCAGGTCGGTGATGGCGAGGAGGACTTCCATTCGCTCGATATCCAGAGCCGAATAAGCCTCCTGCAATTCATCCCAGAGTTTGCGCGTCTGAGGATTCGATCGATCGCGGCCTGTGTCGGGGTGGAGCCGACGCACGAGGATGCGGTAAATCTCCTTCACCCGCGCCGGAATGTCCTTCGACTTCGACTTGGCGGTGCTGTTGGTGCCCCCCATTTTGGCACGCCAGCGGCGGTAGTCCTCAAAGAGCCGTTGGTATTTGGCCTTGCTGAGAGCATCAGGATCGTCGCCGAAAATGAAACGGACATAGGAGCGGAAGTCCCGTTCTTCGGGATCGAAGCCCTCGTCGGGATCAGGCTCGGGCGGCTCCTCCTCCTTGTCGGCGGCGGCTTCGGATTCTGGCTCCTCCGACTCTTGACCGCTCTCTTCGAAGATTTCAAAGGGATCACGCCCGGTGAAAAGGGACTCGATATCCGCGAAATTGATGCGGTGCTCCAGGTCGGCGATTTTGGCATGGAGCCGGCGCTCCTCATCAAGAAGTGGCCCGAGGTTTTCGGCCTCCCAGCGTTCGTAGGCCGGACGGATTGTGCGATCGAATTCCGCAAGTTGCTCGGCGTGTTCGTGGACCTCGCACATGATGCGCTTGGCCTCGCCACCAGCCTCCTCGCGCAACGGCTGCTGATCGATCAGCACGATGCGGCGCTCCGTGGAATAACGGGCGCTCGGCTTTTCAGGAACTCTCGGCGGCTTGCGACAGGGCTTCACTCTTCGGGAGTTTAAAAGAACCTCCATGGCCGAAAAGAAAAGACCGCCGGAATCGCTTCCGGCGGTCTGGATTTTTTCAGCGTCCGGGGATTTTACCGGATGTTCACCATCGCGGCGTGCTCCGCGTCGGAACACGGGGCATTCAGCGGAACGCTGGTGGACTTCGATGCGTCACCCACGACACCGTTGGCCAGCATGTAGGACTCCACTTCTTCGCCGCTAATGTCGGCGAGCATGATGCCGTTGATGACGACGCAAGGTGAGAGCGGTTGACCGCTCAGTTGCTCCATCTCGAAGCGGTAGTCGGGGTTTTGAATGATGTCCTTCTCGTTGTAGGGAAGTTCATATTTTTCAAAAACCGCACGAACACCGCGACTCCAACCGCATTGGGTCTTCAGGTAGGCTGTGATTTCGGGTTTGTTCATCTTGTCTTGGATTACTTTTTACCTTGGCCGGGACGGAATTCGTCCTCAGCGAACTGGAAGGCTTGGTCGAGACCGACCATGTCCTCGCCCGGACGGAGCGTGTCGAGGGTCTCGGCTTCCTTGCGGAGCATTTCCTCGCTGTAGTTCGCGGCTTTGATTGAGAGACCGATGCGGCGCTCGGCCTTATCGACCTTGATAACGCGGGCTTCGACCTCTTGGCCGGCTTTGAGGACATCTTTGACTTTTTCGATGCGGTCTTCGCTGATTTGAGAAATGTGCACGAGGCCGTCGATGTCGTCCTGCAGCGCGACAAACGCGCCGAAGTTTGTGAGTTTTGTGATGGTTCCCTTGACCAGATCGCCGATGCGGAAACGACCTTCGATTTCCTTCCAAGGATCCTCGTCGAGTTGTTTGACGCCGAGGCTGATTCGCTGGTTGGTCTTGTCGATGTCGAGAACCACGGCTTCGAGTTCGTCGCCCTTTTTGAGCATTTCGGAAGGGTGGTTGATCTTGCGGGTCCAGGAGAGGTCGGAGACATGGATCATGCCGTCGATGCCTTCCTCGAGTTCCACGAACGCGCCGTAGGCGGTCATATTGCGGACCTTGCCCTTGACTTGCTTGCCGATCATGTAGCGAAGCTCGATCTCGTCCCAAGGATTTGGTTCGAGTTGGCGGACGCCGAGCGAGATTTTCTGCTCGTCTTTGTTAACGCCGAGAACGATCGCCTCGATTTGCTGGCCGAGGGTGAGCACATCGGAAGGACGCGCCACACGCTTGGTCCACGAGAGTTCGGAGACATGGATGAGGCCTTCGACGCCGTCTTCGATCTGAACGAACGCACCGTAGGGCATGAGGTTCGTGACCTTGCCGGCGACCTTCTGGCCGACGGGGAAGCGCTCTTCGATCTTGTCCCAAGGATTGGATTGCATTTGCTTGAGGCCAAGCGAAACGCGCTCTTTTTCCTTGTTGATATCGAGAACTTGGACGGTGAGTTGCTGACCGACCTTGATGAGTTCCGAAGGATGGTTGAGGCGGGCCCAGGACATGTCGGTGACATGGAGAAGGCCGTCGATGCCGTCGAGGTCGATGAACGCACCGAAGTCGGTGATGTTTTTGACCGTGCCGGTGATTTGCGAGCCGATATCGACTTTGCTGAGGAAAGCCTGGCGCTTCTCGGAGCGCTCTTTTTCGATGATCTCGCGGCGGCTGAGGACGACATTTTTGCGGTCCTCGTTGATTTTGACGATTTTGAAATCGTAAATGTTGCCGACAAATTGCTGCAGGTCTTTCGGCGGGATGATGTCGATCTGCGAAGCGGGGAGGAATGCTTCGACTCCGACATTGACGGTGAGACCGCCTTTGACGACCGAGCGAACTTTGCCCTTGATGAGGCCGTCGCCTTTGAAGACGCCGACGATTTTTTCCCAGTTCTGACGCTGGGCCGCTTTTTCTTTCGAGAGGACGACCATGCCCTCGTCGTTTTCGAGACGCTCGAGGAGGACCTCGACTTCGTCACCGATCTCGACGGTTTCAGGTTCATCAAATTCGGAGGCGGGAATCACGCCCTCGCTCTTGTAGCCGATGTCCACGAGGAATTCCCGGGGTCTGATCTCAAGGATATGTCCCTTGACGATACTTCCTTCACGATAGTTCTTGATCGAGCGTTCGATCAAATCTTGCAATGCTGCCATATGGTTGATTGTTCCTTGTTTATTGTCGCAACCGGCTCCCTGTAGGAAAAATAGGAAAACGGCCTGTGGCTGCGTCAGCCACGCGCGAGTCGGGCAAGATAGACCCCCAATACCGACAAGCAATCTTTTTCGCGGGGAAAAATCAGGCCGATTGGCGGGCGAGGGCGAGTTCGGCGGCGAGGCGGATGGCGGCTTTCATGCTATCCGGGCGGGCGATGCCTCGAGCGGCGATCTCGAAGGCCGTGCCATGATCGGGGCTGGTGCGGACGAAAGGAAGGCCGAGGGTGACATTCACTCCTTCGTGAAAGGCATGGAGCTTGAGCGGGATCAGGCCTTGGTCGTGATACATGCAAAGGACGCCATCAAATTCCCCCTCCACCGCACGGTGGAAAACCGTGTCCGGAGCGAATGGGCCTTGGAAGTCGCCGTGGCGTTTCAGTTCCTCAACGGCGGGGGCGATGATCTCGATTTCCTCGCGGCCGAGGTCGCCATTCTCGCCAGCGTGAGGATTTAATCCAGCCACGGCGATGCGCGGACGGGCGATTCCTCTGGCATAAAGAAAGTCGGCGAGAAGTCTCCCGACGCGGACAATTTCCGAGGCGCGAAGAAGACTGGGCACATTCGCGAGCGGAACATGCGCTGTAACCAAAGCCACCGTCAGCGAACCGCCCGTGAGACACATCGCGAAATTCTCGACTCCGGCACGCTGGGCGAAGAATTCGGTTTGGCCGGGAAAATCAAAACCGACCTCGTGCATGGAGCGTTTGCAGACCGGGCCGGTGACAACCCCCTGCCAGTGGCCTGAGGCGAGGTTTTGGGCAGCGGTTTCCAACGCGTCGAACGCCTCCCTTGCCGATTCGGGTGTTGGTTTTCCGAGAGGGTGGTTTTGAGAAAAACCAAGCACCTCGACCTCGCAGCCATCGGGCAGTTTTAACTCCTGCAAAGCGGCGGCGATCACTTCGGGGCCGATTCCTGCAGGGTCGCCGGGAGTGATGCCGATGCAGATGGGCGCTTGAATTTTCACGGCGTCAGATTCTGAAAAACCGCCGCCGCCGCGAAGCAAAATCCATCCCATCGTCCAGCGAGAATCTGCTTCCCCTGCCCTTTTCGGTCGCTAGATTGTCCGCCCCAATGGAAACGACACTGATTCTCTTGAAACCCGACTGCATCACCGGACGCAAGGCTGGCGAGGTTTTTAAACGCTTCGAAGACGACGGATTTCAGATTCGCGGCTGCAAAATGTTCCGCGCCGATGCGGGCCTATTGCGCGAGCACTATGCCCACATCGCCACGAAACCTTTCTTCCCCGAAGTCGAGGCCTTCATGAGCGCCTCGCCCGTTATTGCCCTCGCTCTTTCTGGCGAAAATGCCGTGGAGCGCATTCGCGAACTTCTCGGCCCAACCGACTCCACCAAGGCGGCAAAAGGAACGATTCGTGGAGATTTCGGCCAGACGGTGATGAAAAATATCGCCCACGCTTCGGACACGCGCGAAAACGCCGAGATCGAGCTGAAACGGTTTTTTAAACCCGGCGAGATTTTTGACTACGCGATGTCTCTTTAAGAGGGACTACCTGTCTATCAGCGAAACGCACAGGAGTTAGCGCCGCAATCGCCACCCAAACTCACCAAACCGGCTCTGACAAGCAGAGCCCTCCTTCGAATTACTCCGGCGGCATCTGGCGAGGCACGAGAGAAAATTCCTGCTCGAGCTTCGCGATGTGCTGCGCCGGCAGGTAACCACGCCAGTTGCTCCCAGGATAGATCACGCTCTGGCGACCGATCAGCGAGCCAGGGCTGAGAACGGCGTTGCAACCAATCTCCGCCTGATCGCCGATGATGGCGCCAAATTTTCGGAGGCCCGTGGCAATCCGCCCATCCGGTCCGTGAACGGTCACGGCGGCTTTATCGAGTCGAACATTGGATAAAATCACACCCGCGCCGAGGTGGGCCTCGTAGCCGAGGATCGAATCGCCGACATAGTTGAAATGCGGGATCTGTGCTTTATCGAAAACAAGGCAGTTTTTAAATTCACAGGAATTCCCAGCCACCACGCCATCCCCAAGGATCACATTCTCGCGGATGTAACAGCCATTGCGAATCTCGCAATTCTCACCGATCCACGCCGGGCCTTTCACCATCGCGCCTTGTTCGATCACGGTATTTTTACCGACGAAGACCGCTCCGCTCACGAAGGGTTTGCCGATGAGTCGGCCGTGAATGCCAGGCTTCATGCGGAATTTTAGATAGGCTCCGATTTGGGGAAGGACATCCCAAACATGCTCGGAGTTCTCGAAAAGCGCGCGGTGCTCGCAGTGGCTGAGGTCGAAAAATTCGTCGATGGAATACATGGCTTTTTAATTGGTCGTGGCGGGAGCCCGTGGCGCGGGTGAAAGTTTCTGGCCGTCCTTGGTGTCTTTCACCATCCAGCCAATAGCGAGGATTTCGTCACGCAAGGTGTCACTGAGTTTCCAATCCTTTGAGGCGCGGGCCTCCGCGCGGCGGACGAGTAAATTCTCGACAACCTCGGGGATTTTTTCGGCTTCCGGCTGGAGAGCGAGAACGGAATTCACGCCGTCGAGCCAGTTTAAAAGAGTTCTCGCCTCGTTCGGAGAGATGGCGCCTTCGTCCATGCGGCGGTTGGTGAGGCGGAGGGTTTCAAAAATGGCAGCCAACGCGGCGGAGATATTCAGGTCGTCATCCAAAGACTCGCCGAACGCTTCGAGACCCTCGACAGGACTCGCGCTGGTTTCCGATCCAGCGGTTTCGCGGAGGCGGGCTGTCCATTCATCGAGGCGCTGGAGTGCGCTGCGGGCACCGGCCAAACCCTCGAAAGTGAAATTCAGCGGTTCGCGGTATTTCACCGAGATCAAGGCGTAGCGGACCTCGCGGCCACTCCACCCTTTTTCCATCAGGTCGCGCAGCGTGAAAAAATTGCCCGCGCTTTTGGCCATCTTCGAGCCCTCGACCTGCAAATGCCGGCAGTGCATCCAGAGGCGGACAAAAGGTTTTCCGGTGCAGCACTCGCTTTGGGCGATCTCGGCTTCGTGATGCGGAAAAATATTATCCTCACCGCCGCAGTGGATATCGAGTTCCGGCCCGAGAATTCCCGTAGCCATCGCACTGCATTCGATGTGCCAACCGGGGCGTCCCCTGCCCCACGGGCTCTCCCAACCGACATCGCCATCGGCTTCACTCCATGATTTCCAGAGCGCAAAATCGCCGACATTTTCCTTCTCGTATTCGTCATTGCTCACGCGAACGCCGTCGCGCAAATCCTCGAGATGAAAATGGGCCAAGTGGCCATAATTCGGAAACGAGCGGATCCGAAAATACACCGACCCATCGTCGGCTCGGTAGGCATGGCCTTTTCGCACAAGAGTCGAAATCATCGAGATCATTCGCTCGATATGGACCGCCTCCGTGGCCTCAGGAAAATGATTCGCGCGCTTGATGCGAAGGGTATCCAGGTCGTCGAAGAAGGCCTTCTTGAAGGGCGCGGTGAAATCCGCCAGCGGCAAGCCGGCCGCACGGCAACCCCGAATCGTCTTGTCGTCCACATCGGTGAGGTTCATCGCGCGATCGACCCGGAAGCCTCGGAACTCCAGATGCCGCTGGAGCAAATCTTCAAAAACATAAGCCCGGAAATTTCCGATATGGGCGAAATTGTAAACCGTGGGACCGCAGGTGTAGAGACGCACCAACCCGGGCTCGCGAGGCGTGAAGTCCTCGACTTGGCGGGTCAGCGTGTTGAAAAAACGAATCGACATGAAGGCGTCAGTAAAGTGGCCCAATCCCTGAAAATCAACTCCGGTAAAATCGGGTCAAGCGCGCCCGAGAGCTTGGAGGAATTCGAGAAAAAATCTGCCCCCACGACGCAGTTCCTCGATCTCGATAAATTCGTTGGCTGTGTGGGCTTGGTCGATCGAGCCTGGCCCAATCGCAATCGAGGGACAACCTTTCGCGGCAAAAATGGCCGCATCACAAAACCAAGGAGCGCCGACAGGACGCGAGCCGAGACTGCCGAGGATTTGAATGATCGGATGCGAAGGATCGGTCCAAAGCGGCTCGGAGCGGTGCAGCGAAATCTCAAGGCTTGGCACTCGCGCTTGGAGAATCTGAGAGACAAACGCCGTGTCCACGCCGGGGACCAATCGCATATCGACCGAGCACTCGCAGAAGTCAGGAACGATGTTGACTTTCGATCCGCCCGAGATGGTGCCGACGCTGAGCGTGGATTTTCCAAGGACCGGGTCGGTTTTTTCCGCAAGGATCGGCGCCACCTCGCGGCGGAGGCAATCGATCGCGGCTGTGATTTGATAAATGGCATTCACACCCTCCTCGGGTCGGGATGCATGGACAGCTCGGCCTCGAGCTTTGAGATGCAGCCAACAGGAGCCCTTGTGGGCGTGGACTGCATCGAGGGAAGTCGGCTCCCCGGCCATGACAAAATCGAACTTCTCCTCTTCGGCGAGCGCCTTGGCCCCGTGTTGGCCGGCCTCTTCGCCGACGAGTCCCGCGAACCAGATTTCGTAATGCAGGTCAGCCAAAAATCCCTTCGCCTCGCGCAGTGCCCACAACATGGAAGCCATCGGCCCCTTGGTATCACTCGCGCCGCGCCCCCACAACCTCCCCTCGCGAATCTCGCCACCGAAGGGATCAACCGTCATTCCAGAAACGCTGACCGTGTCGAGATGCGGGGCAAAAAGAATTCGAGGGGCTTGGGATTTTTTTGAGGGAAAGCGTCCAACCACATTGGGCCTGCCGGGCAAAACCTCGCGCAGGGAAACCTCCGCTCCGCACTCTTGGAGAAACCGAGCAACCCATTCCGCGCAGGACGCCTCCCCCGTTTGATCCGTGCCAGGATCACCCCCATCGGGATTCACGCTGGGAATACGAACCAACTCCGAGGCGATCTCTTCGACTGTGCTCATCGTGTGGAAAGATACCACTCCACGAATTTGGGAATGCCATCGCGGATTTTGGTTTGAGGATTGTAGCCGAGGAATTGGCGGGCCTTCGTGATATCGGCGGCGGTGAGCGGCATGTCTCCCTGCTGCTCGGGATGCCGTTCGATGATGGCTTTTTTCCCAAGAGCCTTTTCGATTTCGATAATCAACTCTGACAAGGTCGTCGTCTGATTTTCACCAAGATTAAAAATATCAAAGGCCGGCCCCTCGTAGCGGAGCGCACCGGCCACGCCTTGGACGATGTCATCGATGTAGGTGTAGTCACGCCGCGTCGAACCATCTCCATATTGCGGGATGGGTTGGCCGCGATGGATCGAGTCGGTGAATTTGTGAATCGCAAGGTCAGGCCGCTGACCGGGGCCGTAAACTGTGAAAAACCGGAGACACACAACCCTCATGCCATAAAGGTGGGCGTAGTTGCCGCAAAGTTGCTCGCCCGCAAGCTTGGTCGCGGCATAGGGGCTCAGCGTTTGAGGCAGCGGCAAATCCTCGGTGAAGGGGACTGTTGTGGCCAAGCCATAAACAGAAGAACTGGAAGCGAACAAAAACCGGCCGATCCCGCTCCGATGGGCGGCAGCAAGGAGGTTGTGGGTTCCCGTGATGTTGGTGTCGATGTAGAGTTGCGGATTTTTTACCGAAGGCCGCACCCCCGCCCGTGCCGCAAGATGGATGATCACATCGAACGCCCCCTCCGAGATGACACCCTCAACAAAATCGCGATCCCGAATATCCCCCTCAAACAACCGAGCCGCTCCCCCCAACGCGGCGACATTCGCCCGCTTGATCCTGGGGTCGTAGTAATCATTGAAGTCGTCAACGATGCCGACCTCATGCCCGTCCCTGAGAAACCTCGCCGCAATATGCGATCCGATAAACCCAGCCCCTCCAGTAACCAAAATTTTCATTGGCGGACTCTATTAACCAGCCTCAAGAGCCATCAAGCGGTTTTGCTTTGAGCCAAACAAATGAGTTGCCACAAAGCATGCGGGAACTTAGTTTCTCGGCTCCTTTTTAGGAGTCTTAGCTCAATTGGTCAGAGCGCCGCCCTGTCACGGCGGAGGTTGCGGGTTCGAGCCCCGTAGACTCCGGTTCTTTTTCTCTCATAAAAAAATCACTCAGATTCCCATTCCGCCTCGCTTTTCGGGCGATTTCATCCCCTCCTAGACCCAGAGTCGGCGGTCGAGCGAACGGTATTGAATCGCCTCGCCGATGTGGTCGGCCGTGATGGCCTCGGACTCGGCGAGGTCGGCGATCGTTCGGGAGACTTTGAGGATGCGGTCGTAGGCTCGGGCGCTCAGGTGGAGGTCTTCCATGGCGTGCCGGAGCATTTCGGTGGAGGCCGCGTCGAGCGCGCAGAACTTTTTGATCTGGCTGTGACCCATGCGGGCGTTTGCTGGTGTTTTCCCGTGGTCTGAGAAACGGCGTTTTTGAATTTCCCGGCAGCGCAATACTCTCTCGCGGATGGCGGCGGAAGTTTCGCCCGAACCGCCCCCGGAGAGTTCCTTGAAGGCCACGGCGGGGGCTTCGACATGGATGTCGATACGGTCGAGAAGCGGGCCGGAAATACGGTTGCGATAGCGTTCAATCTGAGCCGGTGAGCATCGGCACTCACGCTGCGGGTCTCCGAAAAATCCGCACGGGCAGGGATTCATCGCGGCGATGAGAACAAAGCCGGCGGGGAAAGTCATCGAGCCCGCAGCGCGGCTGATTGTGACTTTTCCATCCTCCAGCGGCTGGCGCATGACCTCGAGCGTGGAGCGTTTGAACTCCGGCAACTCGTCGAGAAAGAGGACGCCATTGTGGGCGACGCTTACTTCGCCGGGCGTGGGATTGGTGGAACCACCGAGCAGGCCGATGTCGCTGATCGTGTGGTGCGGCGCGCGAAAGGGGCGATGGGCTACGAAGGCATTCTTTTCGTCGAGCAGGCCACAGACGCTGTGGATTTTCGTCGTCTCAATCGCTTCATCGAGCGTCATGGCCGGCATAATGGTGGGAATGCGCTTGGCGAGCATGCTTTTCCCCGAACCGGGCGGGCCGATCAGAAGAAGGTTGTGGGAGCCCGCGATGGCGA
This sequence comes from uncultured Spartobacteria bacterium, assembly GCA_937919825.1. Lineage (GTDB taxonomy): Bacteria > Verrucomicrobiota > Verrucomicrobiia > Chthoniobacterales > Terrimicrobiaceae > UBA967. The sequence continues at coordinate 11,728 of CALFPA010000027.1, forward strand.
CCTCGATAGCGCGTTTGACTTGGTGTTGGCCCTTGACCTCGGAGAAATCGACCTCTGCAGAGGAGGTAGATTCCAAGAGCTCGGAGGCATCAGCGCTGGCGGGAGGGAGATCGATTTTGCGAGCGAGGAATTCGTAGGCTTCGCGGAGGTTCTTCACGCCGTAAACCTCGATACCCTCCACAATCGAGGCCTCCGCGGCATTCGCGGCGGGGAGGATGACGGCTTTTTTTCCTCGGGCGCGGGCCTCGACGGCGATCGGGAGGGCTCCTTTGATGGGGCGGATCTCGCCGGTTAGGGCCAACTCGCCGACGACATAGCATCGCTCGAGTCGGGGAAGTTCCGCGCGTTCGGCCGAGGCCACCATCCCCACAGCAATCGGGAGATCAAAACTCGGACCCTCTTTTTTGATATCGGCTGGGGCGAGATTGATCGTCGTTCGCTCGCGCGGCCAGCGCAGGCCACTGTTCACAATCGCCGTGGTCACCCGGTCCTTGCTCTCGCGCACGGCGGCATCGGGGAGCCCGACCACAATCACAACCGGATTTCCCGCACCGGTATTCACCTCCACCTCCACCTCAGTGGCTTCGACCCCCTGAACAGCGGCGGAGAAAACGCGGGTAAGCATTAGCAAGGACTAGCAGAGACCCGGTGTGTGGTTGCAAGCCGCGAGTGCTGGCGGATTCGCAGCGGGGCGTGTTAAAAAACCAATATGTCGAATCCCTACGAAACGCGCCGCCTGGTCGGAGAGTATCTATTTTTTCACTACGCCGGGTTCGAGGAGGCGGCCGGAAATCTTCCGGTCCCGCGCGAAGCATGGGGATTTGCAGAACGAGCCGTGACAGAATTGCTGGGTGACGCGGGGGAGATGGAATCCGCTCTGGATGTGGGTTGCGCGGTCGGGCGATCTTCTTTCGAACTCGCACGGCGGGCAAAACGAGTCGTCGGCGTGGATTATTCGCGGGCTTTTGTTGACGCCTGCAAAACCATCCAATCCGCTGGCGAAATGTCGGGCGAGGTTTTAGCGGAAGGCGAGCGGATGCAGGAATTCCTCGCGAGGGTTTCCGGTGATATTGATCGGGGTCGTGTGGAATTTCATGTGGGAGATGCCATGGACCTCCCGGATCTCGGAGCATTCGATGTCGTGCTGGCGGCAAACTTGATTTGCCGATTACCCGATCCCAGGAAATTTCTGGCGCGCCTGCCGACTCTTGTAAAACCCGGCGGGCAACTCCTGCTGGCAACGCCCTTTTCCTGGCTCGAGGAATTCACGCCGCGAGACCATTGGCTCGGGGGTCGCCGGGATTCGCCTTCCTCTTTCGAGGTTCTCAGCCAAATTCTGGAACCCGACTTCGATCTTGAAACCACAACCCACCTCCCATTTTTGATTCGTGAACACTCCCGAAAATTCCAATACGGCATCTCCCTCGGATCGCGCTGGCGTCGGCGTTGACTGGGAGGCTCGCTACCAAGGAGGCGATACGCCCTGGGAAAAAGGTGCGCCGCATCCGGCCCTCGTCGCCTGGCTCCGCCAATATCCCCTCCCCGGCCGTGTGCTCGTCCCCGGCTGTGGGGCGGGCCACGATGTTCGAGAAATCTCCCGCCATCACGCCAGCGAGGCGGTGGGGGTAGACATCGCCCACTCCGCAATGACGCGAGCGAGGAACTACCCCGCCGTGGGTCGCGAGATTTATGTGCTGGGGGATTTTTTGACCGGTGACGCCCGGGGTCTAGGGAAATTTGACGCCTTGATTGAGCACACTTGTTTCTGCGCGATCCATCCGACAAGGCGCGCCGACTATGCCCGCGAGGCTGCTGCCGCCCTGAGGGCAGGCGGGCTGCTGGTTGGAGTTTTTTATGGAAACCCCGACAACCCGGAACCCGACTCGCCGCCATTTCAGAGCCCAGCCGAGGTCGTGAAGGAGTTTTTTGCGAGGGATTTCGAGGTCATCGAAGAAACCGCTCCCGTTCCGACCTACCCCGGCCGCGAGGGGCGCGAGTATTTGATGGTTTTGAGGAGGCGCTGAGGGGGTTCGCCTGCTGCCTACCGAATATTCACGATAGGTGCCGCCGGGCATTCCTCGAAAGGGAAAGAGGAACCCGGAGAGCAGGATCGAGGGTAGGAAAATGAAGGCCGACATCTGCATCGCTTGGAGCTGGTTTTTTGCAATCGTCGAGAAAGTGATCCCCATGGCGAGATTCGCGGCGATGAAAAAAAACGACGCGATCAGCAGCAACCCTAAATCCCCTTGGATCGGCACATTGAACATATATCGCGCCGCCACGAGGATCGTCGCGACTTGGATGTAGCCCACAAGAATGTAGGGCGTGATTTTTCCGATCAAAACCTCGGTGGGCCGGAGCGGCATGGAGAGGAGGTTTTCCATCGTGCCACGCTCACTCTCGCGGGTAATGGCCAAGCCGGTGATCAGGACGAGCGTCATCATCAAAACCACACCGATGAGGCCGGGGACAATGTTGTATTGCGTGATGGCCTCGGGGTTGTAGAGCGAGTGGACCCGCATATCGATGGAGGGAGGTTTTGAGGCGAGCCAGGCGAGTGGGCCCTTGAAATCGGCAAGGAGCGCGGTGTTCAAAACTCCATCGAGGGCGTTGATGCCGCCGCTGATGGCGGTGGGATCGCTGGCGTCGACCTCGGCGAGGCGACATGGACGAACTCGCCCTCGATGTAGCCCTGCACGAGGGAGGGGTCGGATTTTTCACAGGATGCGCCAAGAAGGGCGACGAGCGAAAAAAAAACGGCGCGAAAAAATTTCACGCCGCAATCTTGTCCGGTGGCTCGGCGGGACGGAAGCGGAAGCTGGCGTGGTATTTCCCCCCATTGTGTTTGCGGCAGCATTTGATGCAGGCGGCGGTGTGGCGGAGGGGCTTCACGCGGGCGAGAACGGTCGAGCATTCGGGGCAGGCATAGAAGAATTTCCGGGCGACGCGGCGGCGCTTGAAAGGAAGCTCGTGGCAGCGCGATTCATGCGGGATTCCGAGATCGGAACAGGCTTTGCGCCATTCTTCGCCATGGGCCTCGATCCGCCGGCGACCGACGCGGTGGTGGGCGAGAAGGTGGGCAAGTTCATGGCGGAGTGTGCGCTGAACTTCGGCGGCGGAAACTTCAACGAGCTTGGGATTCAGCACCACCATCCGATCAGACCACATGGCCATGCCGGCCGTGGTGCGGAGGGAGGGGTTCCAAAAAACTCGGACTTTCAAATGACGGCAACCCGCGGCCTTGAGGAGTTGATTGGCGAAATCCTCGAGGAGCGGATCGTGGCGCAGGCGCGAATTGCGTCGGGGTTTGGCGAGATCATCCGGCTTGGCGCGAACGCGGCGCATGACAGACCGACCGAAATCCATGAGAAGTTGCTGGTATTTCATGCGGCCAAGGCGGGCTGGAGTTGCAGGACGCGGGCCACGGCGGCGGCGGCGCGATCGATATCCGCCTCCGTAGTGCTGTGGCCCATGGAAAAACGAACCGTCGCCAGCGCGGTGGCGGTCTCGACTCCCATGGCGAGGAGGACATGCGAGGGCAGGATCGAGCCGACCATGCAGGCCGATCCGCTGGAAACGCACACACCCTCGAGATCGAGCCCCATCAAAAGCGATTCGCCGTCCGCGCCGGGGAAGCTGACATTGAGCGTATTCGCCAAGGAGCGGGAGGGATCGCCATTGCGAATAGCACTCGGGCAGGATGCGTGGATCGAGTTCCAGAGCCGTTCGCGGAGCGGTTCGAGACGCGCGGATTGGAAGGCGGCCTGCGCGGTGGCGTATTCGGCGGCGGCGGCAAGCCCAGCGATGGCGGCGACATTTTCGGTGCCGGGGCGGCGGGAGTTCTCATGCGCTCCCCCGAAGGCTGTCGGCTCGATGGAAATTCCCGCCGAGAGCCAAAGCGCGCCGACGCCTTTCGGTCCGTAAAATTTGTGGGCGGTGATCGAGAGCGCGGTGAGGCCGGGCATTTTCACCGAGAGCGGAAGTTTGCCGAACGACTGGATCGCATCGGTGTGGAAAAAGACCCCGTGCGCGGCGCAGATTTCGGCGAGGCGCTCGATCGGTTGAATCGCGCCGGTTTCGTTGTTGGCATGCATCACCGAAACCAGAACGGTGTCCGGACGGAGCATGGCGGCGAGGTTTTGGGGATCGACGATTCCCGAGGCATCGACAGGCAGGATCGAAACCTCGAAGCCTTCGTGTTTCGCCAAATGCTCGGCGGCGTGGAGAACGGCGTGATGCTCGATCGCGGAAATGATGAGATGTTTTCCTTTTCCCGACTGGGAGCGGGCGAGGCCCATCACGGCGAGGTTGCAGGATTCGGTGCCGCCACCGGTGAAAATGATCTCATGTGGCCGCGCCCCGAGGATCGCGGCAAGACGGTCGCGGGAGTCATCCACCGCCGCACGGGCGCGACGACCGGCCGCATGGATCGACGAAGGATTACCGAATTCCCCTTCGAGAAACGGCAACATCGCCTCGCGCGCATCTGGCGCGAGAGGGGTCGTGGCGTTGTGGTCTAGATACTCCATTCGAGTTCGGTGGCGGGTTTGGACTTCTCCAAAATACGCAGTTGTTTCTCCTCGTAAACCACGAGTGATCCGGCAGGGACGCTGTGCATGAGGAAAACATTGGCGCCGATGGTGCTACCGTTGCCAATGAGAGTTTCCCCACCCAAAATCGTGGAGTTCGGGTAAATCGTGACAAAATCTCCCACTTCGGGGTGGCGTTGGCCGCCTTTGACGATCTGGCCGCGCTCGTCCTTGGCAAAACTCCGCGCACCTAGAGTAACTCCATGGTAGAGCTTTACATGATTCCCGATCACGCAGGTCTCGCCGATCACGACCCCCGTGCCGTGATCAATGAAAAAATAGGGTCCGATTTTTGCGCCCGGATGGATATCGATCCCCGTGCGGGAGTGCGCCCACTCGGTCATCATACGGGGCAGGAGCTTGATGCCTTCGTTGTAAAGAAGGTGCGCCGAACGCTGGACGGCAATCGCCTCGAGGCCCGGATACGAAAGAATAATTTCCTCGTCACTCGTCGCGGCGGGGTCGCCCTCGAAGGCAGCTTGGATGTCGGTGCGGAGGAGTTCGCGGATGGCAGGAATTTGATCGAGAAAACGGAGCAAAACCTCGACCGCATCTGCATCGGTCGCCTTCGGATCGTTCAAGCGAATGCTCCGCGCGATCTGCGCTCCGAGCCGCTCAGCAAGGGCCTCAAGGCGGATGCTGGTGGTTTCGGCGAGTTCGTTTTTGTGGATCGGATGCTCGTCGTGGAATCCAGGAAACAACACCTGCAACAACTGCTCGCACAGCGAATCAACGGCGCGTTTCGAGGGAAGATTGTGGCGGTCGGTGTTATTCAATCCGCCCACCGCCTCGTAGGAGGTGAGAATTTTTTTGGAAATTCCGGCGAGGCGGCTATGCATGCGGAAGAGACTACTGGCCCGCGCGGGGATTTGTCGAGAATCGGCTTGGAATCAGGCTCCGGAGCCGTCCGGAGGCAATGCGCCGTCGCCTGCACAGCAGAGATAGCCGGCGGCTTCGTGGTGCGTTTGGGCCTCGTAGGTTTTTTTCACCTCAAACAATACACGATCAGCGTCTTGCATTTCGACTAGGGCAACAATCGCCCCGCCAAATCCTCCCCCGCTCAAGCGTGCGCCGAGACAACCCTTTTGGTTAATTGCAAGATCAACAAGGAGATCGAGTTCCGGCGTGCTGTTTTGGAAATTATCCATCGAACTCCGGTGCGAAGCCGTCATGAGCGTTCCGAGAAGCGCGCCATCTCCAGTATTTAGAGCCTCAATGGCTTGGAACACCCTTTCGTTCTCACCAACCACATGGCGGGCGCGGCGTTTGGCCAAGTCGGGCATTTCGGCGGCTTCGAGTTGCGCCATTGTGACATCCCGCAAGGCCTCGACTCCCATGCGCCGGGCGGCTTCGAAGCATTGCTCACGGCGTTCATTGTATTCGCCGCCGACGAGGGCGTGTTTCACGCCGGAGTTGATGATGAGCAGGCCGAAGTGGGATGGCAGCGGGATGTTTTTCACCGACTCGGCGCGGCAATCAAGAAACACGAGGTGCTCTTTGAGACCGAAAACCGACGACGCCTGATCGAGCAGGCCGCAATTCACGCCGACGAATTCATTCTCGGCACGGCGGCAGAGTTTCGCGACATCCATGCGCGAGAGTGAAAACGGGTAGAGCTTCATGAGCAGCGCGGCCGTGGCGACCTCCAACGCGGCGGAACTCGAAAGCCCCGCACCAGTCGGCAGGGTCGATTCGTAGCGAACGGCAAACCCTCCCGCCTCGGAGCCGGAGCGGGCGAGCATTTCCGCGACACCCAGCGGGTAGTCGGTCCATTGTCCGGTGCGCTGCAATCCCTCGGTGCGGTCGAATTTTTCCACACTCCCCATGTCGCCGCTGGTCAACTCCACGAGCCCGTTTGGCAATTTCTCGCCGGTGGCCGTGATGCCTAGATGGAGTGCGGCGGAGAGGACTACACCCCCGTTGTAATCTGTGTGGTTACCGAGAATCTCGACGCGGCCTGGAGCAAATGCAGTGGTGGACATTTTGGGGCGATGATTGCGGGGGGCTTGCGGCTTGCCAAGCGGCTTTTGTATGACAGGATTTGAACGAAGGATAAAACTTATGAGCGATAACAACGACAACACCATTGCCGCCAAAAAACTGGAAAGCAGTTCCGAACATGCCAAAAAGGCCCTTGATGCCGCCGCCGAAGCCGGTCGTGCGGTTGGGGAAACCGTGAAAAAACACGCCAAGTCCGCCTACGACGCTGGACGTGAGCATTTGGGTGCCGCCGCCAAAGACCTCGGCGAAGCCGCCAGCGCCTCCTACGGAGACATTCGTGAACAAGCCCGCGCCAAAGCCGACGAGTTCCGTGGCCGCGCGCAGTCGGTTTACAGCGACGCCTCCGCTTACGCCCAGGATTACCAAAGCGAAGCCGAAGCCTACATCCGCGCGAACCCGCTTCAGTCCGTGGGCATCGCTCTCGGGGTGGGCTTCCTTTTCGGTCTCATCCTCCGCCGCTGACCCGCTTTGGCTCTGAACGGACCGGTCGATCCCGCCAACTCCGCCAAACCGGCGTTACGGGAGGAGCCCCGGGGGCTTTTTGAGGAAATCCTCAGCCTCCTCGGGTCGGTCGCATCGTATTTTCAAAACCTCGCCGCTCTTGCTGGCGAGGAGTCAAAGGAAGCGCTCGCGCTCGGTTTGCGAATGGGCCTGCTCTTGCTGGTCGCGCTGTTTTTCGCCGGCTTCGGCTACGCGCTTTTCGTCATCGCCGTCGCATTTTTCGCCGCCCACTTCCTCGGAATTTCGTGGTTCTGGATTCTTGGGGGATTTACCGCGCTCCATTTAGTGATCGCTGCTGTGTGCGTGAACCGTATCAAGGCCCTCAGCCGGACGAAACTCTTCGAGACCACACGCCGCGAGATCGCGGCGGACATCGAAGCCCTTCGCAAAGAGAAGCGACCATGACCGCGAAGGAGAAAATCCTCGAGGACCTGCGCCGCAGCCGCGCTGCGATTGCTCGCGATGCCAACGCGGTCGTGGAGGAAGTGAACCTCGTCTCGAAACTCAAAAAATCCGTTCGCAACCGTCCCCTCGCCTGGCTCGGCGGAGCGGCGGCCCTCGGTTGGATTCTCGCAGGACCAAAAACCCGAGTCGTCACGAAAACCCTCAAAGGCAAATCCCTCGAGCCCGCGAAAAAATCCCGCCTCTCCGGCGCGGCGGGCCTTTGGAGCATTCTACTCGCTCTTTTCAAAATCGCCTATCCCCTCGCCCGCCCCGCGCTCTCCGCCTACGCCGCACGCCGCGTTGGCGAGTTCGCCGAAAAATTTTCCCGCTAATCCACCATGCAAGATCCACGCTGCGACAGCCTCGCCGCCGTCCTTACCAAACACTCCACGAAACTCATCCCTGGCGAAAAAGTCCTCATCGACCTCTTTGATGTGCCCGACTCGATTGGAGTCGCCCTCATCCGCGCCGTCCGCGCCTGCAATGCCGTTCCGTTCGTGCAAAACCACCACGCCCGCCTCTCGCGCGAGATGGCTCTTGGCGCGGAGGAAGCCGCACTCGAAATCGGCGCCGCCGTGGAACTCGCCCGCATGAAAAAGATGGATGCCTACATCGCCGTGCGAGGCAGCCACAACATCACCGAGATGAGCGATGTGCCGGACGCGAAAATGCAACTCATCGCCGGCAAGATGCGGCCCGTCATGGATTGGCGCATCAACAAAACCAAGTGGGTCGTCCTCCGCTGGCCCACGCCCGCCATGGCCCAGCAGGCGCAGATGAGCACGCCAGCGTTTGAGGATTTCTTTTTTAAAGTCTGCACGCTCGACTACGGCCGTATGGCCCCCGGCATGGCCGCACTCAAGGCGCTCATGGACCGCACCGACAAGGTCCACCTCAAGGGCCCCGGCACCGACCTCCGTTTCTCCATTAAAAATATCGGCTCCGTGACCTGTGGCGGTGACCGCAACATCCCCGACGGCGAGGTTTTTTCCTGCCCGGTGAAGAAGAGCGTCGAGGGTCATGTCACCTTCAATGTCCCGAGCATTTATCAAGGCCACGCGTTCGACAATGTGCGGCTCGAATTTTCCGAAGGCCGCATCGAGCGCGCCACCGCCAACAACACCGCCGCGCTCAACCGCATTTTGGATAGCGACGCCGGCGCGCGCTACATCGGCGAATTCTCGCTCGCCTTCAACCCGCACATTCTGCATCCGATGCGCGACATTTTGTTCGACGAAAAAATTGCAGGCTCGTTCCACTTCACCCCCGGCCAGGCCTACAAGACCGCCGGCAACGGCAACACCAGCCGCATCCACTGGGACATGGTCTGCATCCAACGCCCCGACTACGGCGGCGGCGAGGTCTGGTTCGACGGCAAACTCATCCGCAAAGACGGCCTTTTCACCCTCCCCGCTTTGAAAAAACTCAACCCCGACCAACTCCTCGCAAAGGCGCGGTGATTGCGGATAGAAAATCAGGCGCCCTTTTGCTGTTGCGGGCTGGGATGGGGATCGGGTAGTTATCCCGGCTACCCCAAGTTATTAATGGAAGACACAATCTCATCCCGTGAGCTCACGATCGAGCGGAAGCACTTTATTATCGAACTGCGTGAAAATGAACGCGGGCGGTTTCTCAAGATTACCGAAGCGGCCCACGGGCGCCGCAATTCGGTGATCATCCCGAGCACCGGGCTGGACGAGTTTGAAGACAAACTCGATGAGGTCTTGAGCGAGGGCGAAGACGCGGAATAAAAACAACCAGCCAGAGGACCGAGGGAGAGGTATGAATATTTTAGTCACAGGCGGCTGCGGCTTCATCGGCAGCAATTTCATCCGGCAGAGGCTCACCGAACCGGGTTCGCCATTACAAAAACTGGTCAACCTCGACCTTCTCACCTATGCGGGCAATCCGGCCAACCTCGCGGACCTCGCCGACGATCCGCGCTATGTTTTTCAACAGGGTGATATCGGGGACGAGGAATTGGTTTCGAAATTGCTCACCGAGCATCAAATCGACGCCGTGCTGAATTTCGCCGCCGAGTCGCATGTGGACCGCTCGATCGACTCTCCCGAGCCCTTCGTGCAAACGAATGTCACCGGCACGCTCCGTCTTCTGAATGCCTCGCGCCATTATTGGAAATCCCTCCCCGAGCCCCGCCGCGCCGCGTTTCGTTTCCTCCATGTCTCGACCGATGAAGTTTACGGAACACTCGGTCCGAACGACCCTGCTTTTTCGGAAACCACGCCCTTCGCGCCGAACAGCCCCTACGCCGCCTCCAAAGCCGCCAGCGACCACCTAGTCCGGGCCTTCCAGCACACCTATGGTTTCCCCACCCTCACGACGAACTGCTCGAACAACTACGGCCCCTACCATTTTCCCGAAAAGCTCATTCCGTTGATGATTCTGAACGCGCTCGATGGAAAGCCCCTCCCCGTCTATGGCGACGGCCAGCAAATCCGCGATTGGCTTTTTGTCGAGGACCACGCGTCCGCCATCTGGCTCGTCCTGCAAAAAGGCCGACTCGGCGAGACCTACAATGTCGGCGGGCTCAACGAACGCGCGAATCTCGATGTGGTGAAAACCCTCTGCGCACTGCTCGACGCGAAATCCCCCCGCCCCGACCGCACCTCCTACTCCGCGCAGATCACCTATGTCGCCGACCGTCCCGGCCACGACCGCCGCTACGCCATCGATTGCGCAAAAATCCAAAGCGAACTCGGCTGGTCACCCCGTGAGTCCTTCGAAACCGGCCTCGCCAAAACCGTCGATTGGTATCTCGCCCATCGTGGTTGGACCGACGACATCACGAAAAACCGCTACAGCCGCGAGCGCCTCGGATCAGCTAAATAAAAATCCCTCTGGCTTTTCCTCCGTGCCCTCCGTGTCCTCCGTGGTTAAAAATTCTGCCTGATATGCAACAAGACTCCAACCGCCGCGGCATCATCCTCGCCGGAGGCTCCGGCACCCGCCTCTACCCGCTCACCATCGCCGTCAGCAAGCAACTCATGCCGGTCTACGACAAGCCGATGGTTTACTACCCGCTGTCGGTGCTCATGCTCTCCGGCATTCGCGAGATTCTGCTGATTTCCACCCCCGAGGATTTGCCCCTCTTCCAACGCCTCCTCGGCGACGGTTCGCAATTCGGAATCTCTCTACAATACGCCGAGCAACCCCGCCCCGAGGGCCTCGCCCAGGCCTACCACATCGGCGCCGAATTCGTCGGCGACAAACCCTCCGCACTCGTCTTGGGTGACAACATTTTCTACGGCCAGTATTTTTCCGAAGCCGTGGAAAATGCTGACCGCCGCCAGGAAGGCGCCACCATCTTCGGCTACCATGTCGCCGAGCCCAGCGCCTACGGCGTCGTCGAGTTCGCACCCGACGGCCGAGTCCTCTCCCTCGAAGAAAAACCAAAAAATCCCAAGTCGAATTTCGCCATTCCCGGTCTGTATTTCTACGACCACCGCGCCGTCGAGATCGCAGCCAACCTCCAGCCCTCCGACCGTGGCGAACTCGAGATCACCGATCTCAACCGCCGCTATCTCGAAGCCGGATCCCTCCATGTCGAACAACTCGGCCGAGGCACTGCCTGGCTCGACACCGGCACGCACGAATCGCTCATGGAAGCCGCAGAATTTGTCAGCGTCATCGAACGCCGCCAAGGTCTCAAAATCGCCTGCCTCGAAGAAATCGCCCTGCGAAATGAATGGATCACGCTCGCCGACTTGGAAACTCAAATTGCCCGCCTCGGCAAATCCAGCTACGGCGCCTACCTCCGCCGCCTGCTGAAATAAATCCCAGCGAAGAATGAGGGCGGATAGCTCCTCCCCGCATGGCAACGAAGTGCGGCACTTACAAGCCTAACAACGCCGGCGCGCTCTCACACATTGAGCCGTTCTATTTGTTTCGCGGAGACTGGAAGGTGATTTTTTGTGTGAATCCCGTGTTGGATTGAGGCTCCACTTTCATCTGAGTGAGATACGTATCGAAAATCTCGGCGGCATCGGCTCGTGTCATCATATCGGATTTTGAGGCCAGCTGAAGCCGTTGACTGTAATCCCGAAAATCGACGCGGACTTTTCCGACCGTGAGGATTTGGATGACGACGCTCAGCGCTTGGGCATTGCTGTAGCCGATCTTGAGAACCAACTCCTCGATTTTGTCAGCCAGCGAGCAAAACGACTCCGCGGATTTCTCAGTCGCACCCCCCCCATGATGAAGCGTCCGGGTTTCTAGAAGAATGATCGCCGTGGAGGGTTTGAGCGCTTTCATTGAAATAAAGATAAGATAAGGAGTCGCGGCGCTTCCAATAAAAATCCGAATTATTTAGGACCATTGAGTGAGCAGTGAGGAACGGGAGCCGCTTTCTTTTTCAAAGGATGCCGCGCCCGCTTCAAAAACCACACCATTCCACCCACCAACAAAATCACAGCAGTGGCCCAGGTTTCGGGTTCGGGCACGGGGATGATGTGGTAGCCGCTTAGGCCCG
>CALFPA010000028.1 GCA_937919825.1 uncultured Spartobacteria bacterium
CCCCCGCCGTAATCACCTCAACGGCCATTCCCTCTATCCGCTTTGCCAGCGATGGATCAGCGTCCGGATCAGCTTGGGCGATTCGTTTAATGCCGGGTTCTGCAATGAGCGGTAACGCCACGATCACAGGCACAAACCAGTATTATTTTGTGGAAACCGATACCAGAACCGGACGAATCCGGATGAGGGCACCTGAAAGTTACAACAATTGATGAAGATAAACCGCAAAGCATTCAGCCTCATAGAAGTCGTAATCGCCCTTGGGATTTTCGCCTTTTGCATTGTCGGCATCGTCGGTCTCCTCCCCATCGCCGCCAATTCCGTAAAATCCGTTTCCCTTGAAAGCACAGCCAACAACATCGCCGAATCCATTGCCGGTTTTTGGCAGGTTGCTCCCTTGCTTTCAACATCAAGCGCAAACTTTACAATGGGAGATTTTACAATCGGGAACGACACCCAAACCATTAATTATACCATCAGCGGAACGGAAGCCAGCTCTGCTTCCGATGCGGCTTTAAGACTGAATTACGCAGCTAATTCCTTGGGAGCGCCCAACCCGAATACCTTTACCGTTAATCTCACATTCACCTGGCCGCCCAATGCCTCGGCCAACTCCACCACGGCAACCAGGCGCACCTTCAACTACATCTTCACCAAATGAAGACACTAGGAATTTTGCCTGCGAATCACGCGAATCTCCGCGAATTTTCTCCCGCAGAGACCCACAGACGCAGAGAAATCCAAGTAGGGCAGGCGTCTCGCCTGCCATCGACCCGAGGTAGGGACGGCTCGCCGCAGCCGTCCCAAGTTTCAGGCGCAACGCGCCGTCACCCAACGAGGCTTCGCCTTAAAAATAGGGCATTTCAGCATCCCGCCCCTACCGTTGCAGACCAAAAGCTTCGCTCAGACCCTTTTGTATTCCCCTCCGTGTTCTCTGTGTCCTTTGACTCGGGCGCTCCCGCTTCCTCGCCCTTCGGGCCAATCTGCGATTGCTCTATCTCGCGCCTGCCCCGGCTCTCGGTTGTGGTTAAATCCTCCTCCGCCGCCTTCACCCTCCTCGAAGTTCTCGTCGCCACGGCTGTTCTCGCCCTGATGATGACCTTCCTCTTCAACCTCCTTGGCTCCAGCGCCAAACTCTGGGAAATCGGCAACAAAAAAATCGAAGCCGCCCAAGCCGCCCGCGTCGGCCTCAACATCATGGCCAATGACCTCAAAAATGCTTTCGCCGGAAACATGACCAGTTACACGGCTAACGGCACAGCGATGTATAATATTGCCCCTTTCATGGCACTCGGCAATAGCACCACAACAACCATGGGCTTGGGCGGCGGGTCTGTTAGCGCCGATGGTAGCCAGCAAATTGCAGGAGTTACACTTAGCAACAACGCCAGCATCCCATACAATGAATTCGGTTACATGGCCGTCTTCGTAGACAATGCCAATGGTATCAACCCTATGATTGGGGACCGATATTACCTTGTAAAAAAATTAGATAGCATCGGCGACAATGGCTCTGGTGGCCAATTCTATTTCCGCAACTCGATTCCCGATAACTCTTGGTATGGAAGCTCCACAGTTTTTTACCCCATTGTAGATAACTGTATTCGCCTGAAGCTTGAATATTACGGCGATGAAGATCTTGGCGATGAAAATGACCCTGCTTACTCGCCGGAATGGACTGGAACTTGGTCCCCGACAAATCCCACCGACCGACTTCCCCTCGGTGTTCTTGTCACCATCTCCGTGATCGACTCCAAAACCGCAGTTAAAATCGCCGCCATCACCAAAGATCCTCTCGATGGCGATGATATTACTGCAGGCCTTAACGCAGCAGCTGGAACTGGAAATATTTCTTCTTCATCAACCATAAACGCTACCATCCAGCGCCTCATCTCCCAAGGCTCCGTCACCATGAGCCGCTTCATCCCCTTCAATTCCAACTAGCCCTGTCTCGCTATGAAACCCGTAATCAAGTTAAAACATAGCAGCGCAAGTCTCTTTATATCCAACTCCGTGTGCTCCGTGGTTAAACCCTCCGATTCCGGCAGCGCACTCATCCTTGTCCTACTCATCACCGCGCTGCTCTCCACCATCGCCGTCTCCTTCCTCTCCACCTCCCGCGTG
>CALFPA010000029.1 GCA_937919825.1 uncultured Spartobacteria bacterium
CAGGAACGCCTCCATAAAGAATGGGCGCAAGTGCGCTGGCACTCATAGTGTAGGGAGAGACGATCACTTCGTCGCCAGGCTGGATGCCACAGGCTCCGATCGCAGTGATCAATCCCGAGGTGTTGGAATTGACGCTGATCGAATGTTTGCAATCGAAGGCCTCGCTCCAGCGTTCCTCAAAAGCTCGGACCTCAGGGCCACCGAAGAAGTCCTTGTGCCAAGCGCCGAGGAACTGGGAAAGATTTCCGCTATCCAACACCCGTAGTGCTGCAGTTTTTTCTTCGTCGCCTATAGTGTTGTAGGCGGGGAACAGTTTGGTGCGCACGGGCGTGCCACCGTTGATTGCCAATTTTTTCATAGGATTTTAACCTCGGATTACACGGATTAACACGGATAGTCCGCAGGGCTGCGCCCGGTTCCCGGGCTGGCACTGCGTTTCCAATTCCCTTCACAAGCGAGCTTGCACGGGATTCGTAAAACACATCGCTCTCTCGCTCCGCGAACGGCCCTGCTGAAGGCGCTCCGCGCCTCGGAAGATGGAAGAAGATCTGGAGGCATCTGACCAATGCTGGTCATTTGCTTAGCGAATGGAGGAGAGTGATTGAAATGGCAGTCGCAAAGTGGCTTGCAGAGTCCGATGCAAGCAACCTCCCAGCCTGGGCACCGGGTGTGCCAGCATGGTCTGCTTCTCTGCCCTTATCCGTGCAAATCCGTGCCATCCGTGGTTCAATTCTTTCTCTTCAAGGTTTCCAGCATCCAGCGGGTGAGTTTCACTGATTCGTCGAAATTATCTGGAATTTTGGGGTCTCGGAACATCTTTTGAACATGCTCATAAAGATGTCTCAAGGGTTCCTGAAGATTCCCTCGGGATGTTTTATAAGTCGCAAGCGGAGCGTAATAGCCTGCGGGTTTTCCTGAGCGAGCCACTTCTATGGTATCCCCACGATCACGGAGTCGAATGGCACTGCGTTCGAAAAAGAAGTCGATTTCAAAAAGTGAAAATTTCACCTCGGGCAATCCGACCACTGAAAGCGAGGCTCCATTCCATTTTCCGATACAGGAGAGCGTCGGGTCGTCGGGGAACTCGTCATTAACACCTTGTAAAATCTCAATGCGTGCCTTGGTGATATCCCAGCCAGTCAAAAACTGCGCCAAATCCAAGGCATGAGATGCATTGTTCAGAAACCCTCGTTGGTAGCGGATCGCGCAACATTTCAGGGATTCAGCCTGCAGCAACCGAGAAAATTGTTTCTTCAACTTGGCGTAGCTTGGCAGGAACCGCCTTGTGTAATTCACCAAAATCCTGCCCTGAAAATTACGACGGATTTTTTCCAAGGAACGCAACTCCCGGATATTCGAGCACACGGGCTTCTCGCAAATGATTAATGGAATCCGAGACTCCATCAACTGGCGAAGCTGTTTGAAGTGGTCTTTGGTGGGCGTGCAAACAAGGGCGCAGTCAAAAGATTCAAAGGATTTTTTCTCAATTTTCTCAAGAATCTCCAGGCCCAAGGTGGACGCAGCTTGGCGGGCTGAATTGGGATCACAGTCGGAGAGGAAGGTCTGGAAACGAGCAATCGAGGAAAGGACACCGGCGTGGCTTGACAACCGTTGAGAGCGGCTACCGGTGCCAGCCCCCATCCGCCCACATCCCAGAATGAGGGTTTTGATTTTGGGTTTTTTACTCAAGCCAAAAGGTCGAGCGGAAATCGATTGGACAGGCGCGCAAGAGCTTGATGAATTCTTGTTAAATGCGTGCGGCATTCATGGACTGCAGAGATCCATTTTTTTGGATGATGGGATTCATAGCTTGGCAAACCGCCCCAGAGACTCCAATGTGGATTCCCGTGATTTATCGGCGCGGGCAACAAGAACATCGATCTTCCGGTCGCCCAAGCGGCGCTTGAGTTGGGATCGGAATGCCAGTTTTTCCTGGCAACCATGACTGGGATCCTCTCGACGATGGGCATAAACCAGAATGTTGACATCGGGCATTTGCATCGGAACTTATCGCCCCTCATCCCGAACATACACATATATTCAAGGCGATATGTCATACTTGTTTTTTGATAAGCCTCCGCTGATATTGCTTACTGCAAGGGGATTTCCACGCTCAATCAGGACTTCGGCCCTGCGTCCGAGGACTCGAGAAAGCTCATTCACTAGCATTCCGTTGCCTGGGCGGATGGAACGGACATTTTCCCGGGTGAATGCTTCGCAGGTCTCCAAAGTCGAGATCAAATTTCATACAGCAAACTCAAAAACTGGCGTCTGCACGACTTTAATTGGCTTTTTATTTTGAAGTATAAAAGATTGTAACCGCTGCACAGTTTCCGGAGAGAAATATTGTTCGCCGGTTTCGGGAGAGATTCGGGCAGGCACATTCTCAACTAAATAAAAATGCCCATCTTGCTCCAAAGTATAGGTAACTTTTGTTTCAATCATACATTTTAAGAATCTGTCCGCCTTGTCCGAAATTCAAGCCATAACTTGGAGTCGGGTTGATAAATAGTGATGATTTTCAAAATCTCCCTTTCGGGGTATGTGCATACGACATGTAGAGGCCTTCCTTGTGAAGAGAATCCCAAAACAAGACAACTCGGACCATATTTGTCATTCGGATAGTGTTCCAAAATTTCTGGCACAGCCAAAGCTTCTTTAATCTCATGCACAAGAATTCGCCTATGCATCATCTGATCAACAGCATGTTTGGAAAACTCAAAACTATCAGCGGCTATATGTGCTGAAATTAAATTTTGAATGGAATCCATCCGATCTGAATAGAATCAATAGACTCAGCCGATTTGTTCTTCAGAAAGCGGGGTTCCGCGTTCGATCTGGACCGCGGCCTTGCGCCCGAGGACACGATCCAGTTCCTTCACGGGCATTCCGTTACCCGGGCGGATGGAACGCACATTTTCGTGGGTGAATTCTTCGCCGGCTATCATGTCTTTGACAACAAACAGCGAGCGCCGGAAGACGCGGCTGGCTTGCTCCTTTTCGCTCATCTCGTAGTTCACTTGGCCAAGGGCTTTTTCGGCAACGCGAACGGCATCAACCATTGCGCGGAATTCTGCTGGCTCGAGGGAGAAGGCGGCATCCGGCCCTCCATCGCTGCGGCGGAGCGTAAAATGTTTTTCAATGATGCAGGCTCCCAACGCAACGGCTGCGACCGGAACGGCGATTCCGAGGGTGTGGTCGGAGAGCCCGGCGGGAACTCCGAATGCCTCGGCCAGATGCGGGATGGTGCGCAGATTCATATCCTCGGGAAGCGACGGATAGGAGCTGGTGCATTTGAGCAGGGCGAGCTGGGTGCAGCCATTTGAGCGCAATGTGCGGACTGCTTCGTCGATTTCGGCAAGGGTCGCCATGCCAGTGGACATGATCACTGGTTTGCCAGTGGCGGCGACTTTTTTGAGCAAAATGGTATCGACCAATTCAAAGGACGCGATCTTGTGGGCAGGGACTTCCATGTTTTCCAAAAAATCGACGGCTGTTTCGTCGAAGGGAGTGGAAAAACAGTGCATGCCGAGATTTTCGGCTTCCGCCTTGAGCTTCGGCTGCCAGTCCCACGGGGTGTAAGCTTCGCCGTAAAGTTCGTAGAGGTTCCGACCTTCCCACAGAGTTCCTTTGCCGATCAAAAATTCCGGGCGGCGCGAATCGATCGTGAGCGTGTCGGGCGTGTAGGTTTGAAGTTTGATGGCATCGGCACCGGATTCCTTGGCCGCATGGACGACTTCGAGAGCTTTGTCGAAGGAATGGCCATGGTTGGCCGACATTTCGGCGATGATGTAGCAGGGGTGGCCCGAGCCGATTCGTCTATTGGAAATTTCCATTTTTAGCTTTTTGCACGGAGAGTATAATGCCTGCCGGTTTTTTGTTTGCAAACAGCGTCTGAATCATATCGGAATCCAGCCGCCTCGAAGACTTTTACCGAAGCAATGTTCTCGGGCTTAATGTAGGCATGGACCAGACGAAACGGGGATTCCGCAAACAAACGATCACAAGATTGTTGGATGATTTTTGTGCCATACCCTTTGCCTCTGGCGTTCGGTGCCACAGTCAAGGAAATGGTCGCCTCGGATTCTTTGCCATCAAAACGAACGCATCCAACAGGAGCATTTCCACCATTTGAGGCAATCCAGAGGCGGCAACCAGCTTCAGACAGTTTTTTTTGGCACCATGCACTGTGTTCTTCCCAAGGAATTTTTGCCGAATCAAAAGAATTTTGTCGGGTGACGGGATCATTAGCCCATTCCCATAACAACTCAATGTCCGAATATGAAACGGGCCTCAGGCAGATCGGTGAAGTCTGGTTGAGTTGGCACACTGTTCTGTGGCATCCCATGCCATCAACCAAGTTCCTACCCGCAATCGAAGTTCTGTGTCTCTCGGCAGGATTTTCCAAAACCCGCCTCAAAGCGATTTGGAGTTCACCCTTATCAAAATCAGCTCCTCTCCCGAGACAAACTCCAAACCCCGCAGATTCCAGTTCCGTTGCGATGCCAACCTGATTTTCCGCCAGAATCACAAAGATGCTTGGAAGCCCCATAAAGGCCAATTCCCAAGCAGTGGAACCGCCCGCTGCGATTGCCAAATCCGCCCAAGCCATCAAGCCGGGCATGTCTGTCGGGTTAACGATCAACTCGATTTTGGCAGGTTGAGTTTTCAGGCCCTCGAACGCTCGTTGCAAGTCAGGCAGATGGGGATTGCTTCCGCCAACGACAACTTTGACCTGGATGTCGAACGGAGCAAGGGCTTCGATAACCTTGCCGGTGACATTATCCGGGTCGGCCCCGCCGAGCGTGACAAGCACCGTGCGGGCGATCTCGGGAATCTGGCGTTGCCATCCGCGGTATTTCAAGAATTCCCGGCGCAAGAGGGCGAATTTCGTCCCAAGAAAAAGCTGGGTATGCGGAGCGCGGCTGGCGTAGAGTTCCTCGCGGGCGGAGAGGTTTTGGTTGAGCACCCAATCGGCATGGAAAAATGCGGCGTGGCCGTAGTCATCCATCACAAGCAATCGGCATCCGGCCTTTTTCAAGCCGAGCTGGAAAGCGGCATCGAATTGGTAGCCATCCAAGGCAACGGGAATGGAATCCACTCCGTATCGGGCGATCGCGGCGCAGGTCGCTTCAAGGTCTTCGTGGCTGCCGGAAGAGGCTTGGATTTTTTCCAGCAGGAATCCTTCTTCCTTCAAACGGACCTCCAAAGCCGGAGTGATTTCGGCACAAAGAAAAACCGCCTCGCCTCCCCCACCCTGCCAAGCCTGGGCAAGGGCGATCATTCGCATGACATGCCCGGTGCCTATTGAAACACTGGCATCTGCGCGGATGAGGAGCATTTTTCTCTTTCCCATTCCTATGCAAAAGCAGCCGCAAACATTCGCTCAGCGCGCTCCCAGTCTTCGGGAGTGTCAATGTCTTGAACCAAATGGCGCGGCAAGATGACTGGATATGACCTTGCGGTGAAAACACCAGCGTTTTCTAAAAAAGCATTTTTGCGCCCCCAGTAAAATTGACCGGCATCGTGCAAAGCCTCTGGCAGATCCTGCGAACGCTTCATTTGGTTCTCGGGCCAGAACATTTCCACGCGTCCATTTTCCGCGACTCGAATCGCTCGGAAAATCGGGAAGGCATAACTGGTGACGCTGAATGCGAACTCGGCATCGGGTTTTTCTTTCAGAATCCGAAATCCCTCGCGAAGGAACTCAGCGCGAAGAAATGGTGCCGTGGCATAGATGCAGCAGGCAAATTCGACAGGCTCGCGGTTTTCCTCCCACCACCGGATCGCATGGGCGATCACCGGCAGGGTGGCGGCATGGTCATTGGACAACACCGCCGGGCGACGGAATGGCACCTGCGCCCCACAGGATTCGGCAACCGTGGCGATCTCTTCGTCATCGGTGGAAACCACCACGGCATTGAAAACACCGCTCGCGAGTGCTGCCTCGATCGAACGAGCAATCATTGGTTTGCCGCAAAACGGGCGAATATTTTTCCGGGGAATCCGCTTGCT
>CALFPA010000030.1 GCA_937919825.1 uncultured Spartobacteria bacterium
CACTCACCCTCCGACCAGCCACTGTTTGCGGATGGTCACCGCGCCTGCGCCTCGATCTGTCCGTCAACATCCTGACCAATCACGCCGTCAACAAAAACAAGATCACCGTTTTCGGTGGTGCCCAGCTCCGCCCGAATTTCCATGTGCGCGATTGCGCCGAGCTTTATGTGAAATGCCTCGCCCTGCCTGCCGAGCAAATCGACGGCAAGGTTTTCAATGCCGGCTACCAAAACCTCTCCCTCGATGCCATCGCTGACAAAGTCCGCGACATCGTCGGCTCGCATGTCGAAATCGCCCACACGCCCACGGACGACAATCGCTCCTACCACATCTCTTCGGAAAAAATCCTCCGCGAGCTCGTCTACTCTCCGCGCTTCACCATCGAAGATGCCATCCGCGAACTCGTCGAAGCCTTCCGCGCCGGAAAAATCCCCGATTCCTTCACGAATCCGCTCTATTTTAACATCAAGCGAATGCAGAAGATCAACCTGCGCTAATTGCGCGCCATGACCTCCAGCCTGAATTCGGTTTCCTCGCCCTCGTTCAAGGCTGTGGATTGGGATGGCTCGAGCCTCATTCTTCTTGATCAAACCCTGCTTCCCGGTGAGGAAAAATACAATGCCTACTCGGATGCGGCTTCGATTGTGGATGCCATCCAGCGCCTTGTGGTTCGAGGGGCTCCGGCCATCGGTGTGGCGGGGGCTTTTGGGGTGGTCATTGCCATGGATGAGGCCGAACGTTTGGCTTTGCCGGCAAGTCAGTGGGACCGCTTGATTGATTCCATCCGCGATGCTCGGCCGACGGCTGTGAACCTCGCTTGGGCAGTCGAACGGGTCAGAAAATTTGTGCCTCAAGGCCGGGAGGCGGTGCTCGGGGAGGCTTTGAAATTAGCCGAGGAGGAGCGGCTTTCCGCAAGCAGAATGTCGGCGATTGGCGCTGATTGGATTTATAGTCGGCTTGGAAAAAAACCGCTGAACCTCCTTACGCACTGCAACACGGGTTCGCTCGCTACCACAGGGAGCGGCACGGCGCTCGGGGTGGTGAAGGAACTCCACGCGCGCGGATTCGTAAGAGAGGTTTTTGCGGATGAAACCCGACCACTTTTGCAGGGAAGTCGTTTAACGGCCTGGGAACTCGCCAAATCGGGAATCCCCTATCGAATTCTCGCCGACGGCGCAGCGGCCATGGCGATCCTTGGAGGGAAAATTGATGCGGCTTTGATCGGGGCGGACCGCATTGCTCGGAATGGCGACACGGCGAATAAAATCGGATCGCTGGGCGTGGCTCTGGCCTGTCGCGAAGCGGGTATTCCTTTCCTCGTGGTCGCTCCGGAATCAACGGTTGACCGAGGCATCCCCGATGGCGGGGAGATCCATATCGAAATGCGCGCTGACGAGGAATTGGCATTTTTCCGAGGCATTCCTGTCGCGCCGCCGGGTGCCCGAGCCTACAACCCCGCTTTTGATGTCACGCCGGCGCGCTTCATCAGCGCGGTCATTACCGACATCAAGGCCTACGAGGTATCGAAAGGGGAGAAATTGTGAAATCTCGCCGTCAGGATTTCTTCAAAGTTCCTCGGACCGCCTCGGCGATTTCCTGCTCGCCGGGGTAATACAGTTTTTCCAAAGCCATGCTCATGGGAGTATGGCTGTCGGGGAAGTTGACGCGAACCGGGGGTGACTTCAGTCCAGACGCCGGATTTTCCGCCACGGCGGCAATGATCTCTGCGGCGGCTCCAAAGGACTGCCAACCGGGTTCCGCGACGACCAGATGCCCGGTTTTTGAAACCGATTCCAAAATTGCCGGCCGATCCAGTGGCGAAATCGTGCGGGGATCGATGACTTCAACGGAAATTCCCTCTTGGGCGAGAATCTCGGCGGCGCGCATGGCTGGCGGCACCATGGAACCCAACGCCACCAGCGTGGCATCCCGGCCCACACGTCGGATCAGAGCTTTGCCGAATCTCACCCGGTAGGGTTTTTCAGGCACTTCCTCTTTCATCGAAAACAAGCCCCGGCCCTCGATGATAATCGTCGGGTCCTCGCCGAAGATGCTTTCGAGTAACAGACCCTTCGCATCGAAGGCCGTGGCGGGCATGGCCACGCGCAAACCGGGAAGATGAGCGAACCATGCGTGCAGACTTTTCGAATGTTGAGGGCCTTGTCCCCAGCCTTTGCCCACGATGGCGCGGATGGTCACGGGAACACCGGATTTTCCGTTGGATTTAAATCTCCAGAGCGCGAGCCAGTTCGTGATCGCATCCATGGAGTAGATCATAAAGTCCAACCGCTGGTGGCAAACCACCGGACGCAAACCTGTCAATGCAGCCCCCAGCGCGGCGGCGGTCATCAAATTCTCGGAAACGGGATAATCCTGCACCCGGTCGGCTCCGTGCTTTTCTGCAAGGCCTGTGGTGGTTCCAAAAATACCGGAGGGCGTGTCCACCAATTGGCCGAGCACAATCACTTGGTCGGAGAGCCCCAAGGCTTGATCCGTGGCCTCGCGAATGGCCTCAGCGTAGGAGATCGATCGATTCATTCGTGGGATCAGTAGGGAGCCAGCTTGGCTTCGCCTTGGGACGGGTTGAAGTCGGTGGATTCCTCCTCGGCCAGCAAGGCGTCGGCGACCGGCGTGGCATTTGAAAAATTTCTGGAGTGCCAATTCGCCTCGGAGGGAAACGGGCTGGCCTTGGCGAAAGCAAAGCATTCGGCAATCTCGCCGGCGATTTCGGATTCCATTTGGGAAACCTCGCCGTTATCGATCCAGTCAAGCTTCTCGAGCTTTTGGCGAAGAAGACTGATGGGGCAGTTTCTTTTCCAAAAATCGATTTCACGCTGCGGTCTGTATTTGTTGAACCCGTCGTCCTCCGGACCGACATGGCTGTTCCAGCGATAGGTGTAGGCCTCGACCAGCATCGGGCCGGAGCCATTCCGCACAGAGTTCACAGCCTGGCTCAAAGTTTTCCAGACGAGCGGTGCATCGTTGCCAAAGAGACTTTGCGATTTGACTCCGAAAGGAGCAACGCGTTCGGCGATGTTGTCGGTTTGTTGGCGTTTCAGTTGATCGGAAAATGTCGCGTAGCGGTTGTTTTCAACAACAAAAAGGATGGGCAGGCTTTTGGCTCCCGCGTGGTTTACCGCTTCCCAAAAGGCTCCCTCATCCGTGGCCCCCTCTCCGAATCCCGCCACGCTGATGCCTTTGGCTTTCTGATGTTGCAGCCCGAAGGCCGCGCCTGCGGCGATGCAAACGGCACCCGCTAAAATCGCCCCGCCAAAAAATCGACTCTCCGTGTGCGAGATGTCTTGCGAACCGGCCAAGCCGCCATTGGCTCCGGTGGCACGGCCGTAGATTTCCGCAAAAAGCTCCCGCAGCGGAGCCCCCTTGGCGAAGTAGTAGCCATGCGTTCGGTGGTGACTGAAGAGGTAATCCTCGGGTTTCAGTAAAAGTGACAATGCCGCAGGCACAGCTTCCTGGCCGATGCAGAAATGGATCGGGCATCGCATCTCGTCGGCAGGATGGTATTGCGCGATCAGTGCTTCTTCCATCCGGCGCAGACGAAGCATTTGGCGTAAAAGGTCGAGTGAGATTTCCCGACCAGCCAGCGAAGGATCGACTAAATCATAGTCGCCATTTTCAATAATCGCTCCGTGTGACAGCCGAATTTTCAAGTGGGTTGAAACTGACGGCCAAATGCGTTGATTTCAAGCCGACCGCGAAAAAATTTGCCATCGCGGCGATGGTGATGGATAGGATCACCGACTTTTACCAATGGAAAATACCTCGCCCACGATTTGCTACGAGGATCTCGTCTCCGCCTACTCGAACAACTTGGAGGTCCAAACTCGGGGATTCAGCGCAGGGCTTTCCTGGCTGGAGAGCTGGGTGCCCGACGACGATTTGCTTTCGAGCCTGGCCAATCTGGTGGAGGCCGCTCAGATCGGCGGGATGGATGCGATTGGCGTTGAATTTGATCCTCAAACCCTTGGGAGCGAATCTCCTGAAAGCATCGCCCAAAAACTCTCCCACCTCTCTAGCATCACTTTTAGCAACGGCGGAGGCAAAGTGAGTTTGCACTTCGGCAAACTTAACGAGTCTTCGAAGTTTTCCGATGTTCGGGATTACTACAAATCGGCCCTCCGCGACCGAGGCGCCCATCTGGGCTATTTAAAAGCGCCGCCATCGGGCGCTGTTTCTTTTGAAAATGCGGATGGAGTTCTTTGGCTCACCCAACCGGAAGGCAAGGGCGGTGTCGAGGCGGCGGGTTACCTGCCTGCCTCTGAAGCGCCCCCCTCGCTCATTTCTGCGGTGGATTGCCTTTGCGAAATTCTTATTGGCCTGCCTCTTCTCGAAATTCGCGAACACGCTCTTGTCAGGCTGGAGCATGGCTTGCGCGACCCCGCCAAAACTCCTCCTGTGCAAGGCATCGTCCTTCCGCAAAACGCGGATCCGATTTTTGCCCGAGTCAAAAAACTTCTGTCGGGTTTGCTCGCAAAAACGGGAATTTCAGCAGTCAAGGAAACCAATTTTTTCGACAGCGGCACATCCGCTCATTGGAAGTCCCTGCCTGCCGAGGCGCGTGAATCCGCCTGCCAGAAAGCCGTGGATGCCGCCTCTCTTTCACTGCTCGGTTACGAGCACGGCATCCGGGTCATCGATGCCCGCAAATCCTACGCAGTCACCATCAAGTTCGAAGGGGACGCCCCCGTGGCCGCCAAGCGCCGTGCAGCCTTGGAAATCGAGAAAATTCTCCGAAAAAATTTCGACCCGCGCATCGAGGTTTTCAGCCTCGAAATGAAAGATGCAAGTCAGCTCCGGAGATTGTAAGTTCTCTCCAAACCCTAGCCCCATCATAAAATCATGAGCGCCCTTCTTGAAGACCATGTTGACCGTTTGATCCTCGATGGAACCAAAATCGGATGGCACACCGAGCGTGTCCGCGACTGGATGGATGGCAAGCGCGTTGCACCAGTCACGATCGACATGGCGCTCACGCGCAGTTGCAATTACGGCTGCCACTACTGCTACGCCATGCTCCAGGAAAACGACCGGAGTTCTATCAACAAGGAAGTCATCACGGCCTTCCTTGATGATTGCGCGGAGATCGGAGTGAAGGGCATCAGCCTGGTTTCCGATGGCGAAAGCACCATCTCGCCCGTTTTCATGCACACTTGCAAATATGGGCATGAAAAGGGGCTCTCGATGGCCTGCGGCACAAACGGCTTCGTGCTCACAAAAAGCAAATCCGAGCAACTCCTCCCACATCTCACCTACCTCCGGATCAACATCTCCGCCGGCGAGAAAAAACGCTACGCCGAGATCATGGGCGTGAAAGAGGAATGGTTCGACCGCATCGTTCAAAACATCACCGACATGGTCGCTGTGAAGCGCCGCGATAAGCTCACTTGCACCATCGGTCTTCAAATGGTGCTCATGCCGGAGTATGCCGACCAGATTCTCCCTCTCGCCCGTCTCGGAAAGGAACTTGGCGTCGATTATCTCGTCATCAAGCACTGCAGCGACAACGAAGACGGGGACTTGGGCGTCAACTACAGCGGCTACTCCAGCCTGTATGGACTTCTTCGCGAGGCCGAGGCCCTCTCCACGGAAACCTATCAGTGCACCGTGAAGTGGAGCAAAATCGAAGCCTCTGGCACTCGCAGCTACCAACGGTGCTATGGCGCGCCTTTCCTCCTCCAAATTTCCGGCTCCGGACTCGTGGCCCCCTGCGGAATGCTTTTCAACGAGAAATACAAGAAGTTCCATATCGGCAACATTTGCGAGGAGCGGTTTAAGGACATTTGGGCCAGCGACCGCTATTGGGAGGTCATGAACTACCTCGCCAGCCCCGAGTTCAATGCCCAAAAAATGTGCGGCAGCCTCTGCCTTCAGCACAAAGTCAACGAAGCCTTGGACAAACTCGTGAAAGGCGAGGGGGCACTCGCTCCAGCCACTGGTTCAGTCCAGCATGTGAACTTTATTTGAGTTGGTCTTTATTGACTTTCTGAATTTTAATATACATCATAATGTATGATTAGAACTCAAATTTACCTTACCGACGAGGAAAGTGCCTCGATTGTTCGAATTAGTAAAAGTTTAGGACACGGAAAAAGTCAGATTATTCGTCAGGCGATTGATGAGTTTATCCAGCGCCGTGATTCCAACAAGCGACTAAAAGCGCTACAGGCCGCCCGAGGAATGTGGGCCGACCATCAAAGCCTTCCTGATACAAGAGCCATGAGGGCTTCTTTTGACCGATTCTAATGGCTAAGTTGCTTGATACCGATATTTTAATAGACTACCTCCGGGGGCATCCAGAAGCTGTAGTCTATGTTGAAGCGAATATCTCGGAATCATTCGTTTCAGCCATAAATATCGCGGAACTTTATCAAGGAGTTCGCAACGGGGATGAACAAACCAGATTGGGGAAAATGATTTCGGCACTCACATCACTTCCTCTCACATCTGGCATTGCAGAGCGTGGGGGTCTCTATTCCCGAGACTATCGCCCATCTCATGGCTGTGGACTTGCGGATTGTCTGATCGCAGCGACTGCGGATCTCCATGGGCTCAGCTTGGTAACATTGAATGCCAAGCATTTTCCGATGCTGGAAGATGTTGAAGCTCCATACCGAAAGCTGCCCCGTGAATGAAGGCAGAGGACTCATCGGTTGCGATTTTTAAAGAATAATAGCTACCAACGAATTGTGAAAGACGGCCTCTCCATAATCATTCCTGCTTACAACGAGGAAAAAACCTTGGCCGCCTCTGTTGAAGCCGCCTGCGCTGCGGCAACCGCAGTCGGTTCTGATTTCGAAATTCTGATTGTTAACGACTGCAGCACCGACCAAACAGCCTTGGTCGCGGCGGAAGTAGAGTCGACAAACGGCCGAGTCCGTGCCCTTTCAAATCCAACCAATCTTGGAATGGGTGGTGCTTTCAAGACCGGATTACAGGAAGCCAACTTCTCCCATGCCATGGTTTTCCCAGCCGACAACGAACATCCCGTTGACGGCGTTCTTCCGATCCTCCAAGCTCGAGGCAAGGCAGATATCATTATTCCTTATGTCACCAACCCAGAAATCCGGGCCCGACACCGCCGGGTGATTTCTTGGTGTTATGTATTATTGGTAAACTTCCTCTTCGGACAGAAAATTCCCTACTACAACGGACTGGTCCTCCAGCGAACTGACCTCCTCCGCTCCATCAGCATCGAAACCAACAGCTTCTCATTTCAAACGGAAGCGATCCTCAAACTTCTTAAGAAAAAAACGACCTGGATGGCCGTAGGTGTCCCGCTTCACCAACCGAGCCATTCGAAAACAAAGGCGTTTCGGGTTAAGAATATTTTTGGAGTCATTGCGACTATAATAAGACTTCGCGCAAGCATCTAACCACTAATTTTTATAAGTCTGGTATTTCCAGAAATTGCAACTAGCCGACCACTTGCAATTTCGTCAATTTTTTTCATGAGATCAAGGCCATATTTGTGCCCATGCATTGTATACCATTCACCCTTTGGATTATTTTCCATCAACTTGCGTGTGTATTGTAAAACGGCATTGTCAAAATCTACGGCAAGTATGTAATTATAGCCATTATTTACTAAATATTCTAATAGAGCTCCACTTCCTTGCCCAAAAGGCATTCCTGGAGAAATTGATGCACCGCCAAGAATGTCTGAATTGCTAACTTTATTTCTATTAAAATCAACTAAATACGGAGCATCAATTATAGCAAATATTTTTCTATTCTTGGAAGTCAAAGACTGAAGGTCTTTATAAAATCTGCTAAACTGCCTTGCTTCAATTTTTTTATTTTCTTCTTTGTAAAGAAGGAATTGTTTGATTTCAGCTTGCTTTTCATAAGACGCAGTTTGGAGATGTCCCGATAATACAATCGCAACGCAAAGACCAAAGATGAATTTTGAGTAATTTTTATCAGACTGTGAATGATTAGATAGACCGACGGATAAAATCCAATAAAGCGGGGTTGCAAGCATAGGGTATGAATACCTGTAAATATCATAAAATCAGCATTTTAACCCCCATTTAATTTCTTTAAATGACTCTCGAAGATAAAAATGATGTATTAGTGAGCCATATCCCAGCCAGGAAAAAAAACACACCAAACTCCAAACAAGCGCGCTATCGGGAAACATATTTCATTCAAATGCTATACCTTATTGACTTTAGAAAGTTTGGAGTTTTCTCAAGTGGAGAGTCGTCCAAAAATAATCTGCGGTTAATTCTCTATTCGGCTACTTGCAAAATTGCATCCGCTTGGGTATTGGCTCCGAGTTGGCGGAGGATTTGGGCGAAGTTTTGGCAGTTTTGCTTTCGAATCTCGGGAGGAGCGTCCTTTGTAGCGGCGATCACTTGGTCCTTGGCGTCATCGAAGCGTTTTTGATCCAAATACAACTGAGCCAGTTCAAAGCGGACGGGGGCAGCGCTTGGGGATCGCTCTAGGATGCCCTTGAGCATGATTTCCGCTGCGATCGGATTTCCTTCCTGGATTCGGGTGAAGCGTGCCAAGTGGAATTCTGCTTCGTCTTTGGTTTGGTTGGGAGCGATTTCCAAAATAAGAATGTCTTGATTCAAGGCATTTGTAAGAAAATTTTTCGGGTAGGGAATAGGTCGGGCCCACTGGGGGATTGTCTTTTTGAACAGGGCTTTCTGCCCGAAGGAGTTTTCTAACGACAGGCCTGGAACGGGATCGGGGTGGATGATTCGGAAATACGGTCCGATGAAGTTCTCCCAAGTCATGAAATAAACATGGGTGATGCCATGTTTTTGAAGCATGGCCAGTGCCTCCTCATCGGATTGGGCGTTGAGCATTTCGGCGGCAGTTTTAAGGCCCTCCACATTTTCCCAATACAGGGTTCCTACTGTTTTAAATCCGCCCAAAGTCGCTAGGAGGCAGGAGCTATTGGGGCTGCTGAGAACGGTAACAGGTTTTCCGTTGGCATTTTGCAAAATAGCTTTAGCGGCATCGCGGTGGAGAAGTGCGAGGATTTGGCCGACACCGACTTCGATGTTGTTCTTGCTGGCGAATTGTTTCCAAAAGGGCAAAACCATCCCGCGAATCGTGCCCGCCGAGAAAAAATATGCGGCACATACAAGGGCTAATGCCGCAATAGCGCGAGGGATTGTTTTTCTAGGAATAATATGCCAAAGGGTCGTGATAACCATTGCTGCCAATGAGATATACATTGGGCCATTGAGCATTCCCCAGCGAACCTGGCGGAATTGCAGGGCCGTGATGAGCAGAATTGGGCAAATCAAAAGTAATAAAACCGCCTTGCTGCCGACATCCAATTTTTTGACTGCCAACAAGCCGATGGCGAGGAGGATAAAAACGGGAAAAAGCCCGAAGGCGACTTGCCAAGTGATGGCGCCCATTTGAATGCGCGTGAGCAGAGGTAGAACCTCTGCGGTATTGTTCATAATACCGAACATGAACGGCTGAAGCAGGATGTAGAAACGGGATCCGCCAATCAGAATGATTGCTGGTAGAGTCAAGCACACCGCTGCGCAACCAGCGACCTGAACCCAAGGAAATTCTCTCCAGTGGCGCTCAGTTTGCGAAAGCCAATTGGTGATGTAGTAAATGGCATAACCGCCGGCAAACCACGCCAAGCCATACATTGGGTGATTGACCTCCAATCGCATATCCAAATGGTTTGGAAAATATTCCGCCAAATAAAAGAAAAGACTGCCGGCGGCCGTCACTTTGGCCCAGAGTTTCCAAAGCTCGGGATGGTAGGAGCAGTTTGGATCGTGGGATTTTTTGGCAAAAACCGCGACGCTGGCAAGCGCGCCGATCCCGATCCCAATGGCTACAATTCCTGCAGAAAATCCACTAATCCACAATCCTGCTGCTCCGCAGATACCCGAGAAAATCATGCCGTGGCGGGCTTGACGGAGAGCGCGCGGGGGGAGGAAGGCGGTGCCGTCGGGCTTTTGAATCCAGCCCGATCCGGCCCAGGCAATGCCGAAGATCAGGCCCATCAATGCAAAGGCCGTGATTCCATGGTGGTCGGGGTATCCCGGCAGGAAGCCTTCGTAGAACGAGGCCGTCGTGATCATTCCAATCGCAAGAACCGAACCGCAAAGCGGCCCGAACCGCCGCGCGGAGAGCGTGGCGAAGAGGGCCAGTGCGAGGACGAGCAGGATCGGGTTCGCCCAAATGGACATCCGGTAGATGCTGTTGCGCAGGGTGTCGCCGGTGTAGTGGCGATAAATTTCCCCAAGACCTCTCAGATACCACGCGAAGCCGGAACTCCAATGAACCTCGCGGCCGTAGGGGGCGTTGTCCATGTCGGTAAAGCGAACGCGCCACTCGCCGTTTTCGCCGAGTTTTTCCGCATGGTGGTTCCAGACATAGCCGTCAAAGGCAATTTCGAGAAGAGGGACAGGGAGGACTTCGGTGGGCTTGGCGTTTGGGCCATCGAGTTCGCGACAGAGTCGCACCGTGACTTGATCAATCAGGAAGGCATGGAAGAGCACATAGGCCATGCACGCGATGAGGATCGTCGTGAAGCCGCACCAGGAGAGGATTTCGCCAGCGGAGGCGCCGTGGGGAATTGGCGCCGGTGTCGATGCGGGTGGGGAGGATTTGGATTTCTTTGATGCCACGGAATAAGAAGCGCTTGTTTAGTTTTCTCCTAGGGAAAACAAAAGGCAAAAGACACTCAATTCCTCTGAAGACTGGTGCTTGCAGGCTCCTGCACTGATTGAGGAGAGCGTTTTTTAGCTTCCAGTGCCGATGTAGCGGGCGTGGTAGCCGGCGAAGTCGCCCATCTCGCCGACGGGCGGCACGGAGTGCATGTCGTAGACGGCATTGCCGACGATCATGCCGGAGTGGATGTCGTAGATCATCACTTGCGCTTTGCCCTGAGCGCGGCCGCCGTCCTCGGTGCGAACGGCGATGTAGCGGGTCGAGCGTTTGGAAAATTCGCCGGTGCGGGATGCGTAATTTCTGGCTCGGTCCTCGGCGACTTGCTTCTGGCGGGCGGAGGCTTGGTTTTTTGAAATCAAATAAGAGCCGCCACCCGCGAGCAGAGCGGCTCCGGCGGTGACGGGGATGGTGACGGCGGGGTTGACCCCAGTGAGCGCGAGCGGCAGGCCGACGGCCAGGCCTGTGGCGCCAGCGGCGAGGGCGGCATTTTCACCGGGGGTGAGGTTTGAGCATCCAGCCATGGCCACGCAGGCGGCGAGAGGAAGAGCCGTGGAACGAATCAGGATCGATGGGTTTTTCATGCGGGTCAAAATGAACTATGGGGCCAAAAAAAACAAGATGGGGTGTTACTCCAAGGCCGGAGAACAGGGAGCGAGGATGGCGTCGCGCATGCCGTGGAGGAGTTTTTTGTCGTCCGGGCAAATTGTGGCGAGTGCGCCGCCGAGGGTGGTTGATTTTTCGCCGACGAAAAAATACGGGCAGAGGCGCACGCGGCCGCGCATCGGTTGCAGGTGGTCCGTGCCGGGGAGCCAATACTCGGTGTCGAAGAGCCTTCCGTGGTGGAAGACTTGGAGGATGTGGGGCTGGGAGGGGAACTCGGCGAGGGCTTGTTCGAGGGCGGCCTTCCATTCGCCCTGCGGCATGTCAGAGCCGATCTTGACGCCGCGCGAGCCCCAGGCGCGCTCGGAGAAGCCGCTGATTTTTAGGACAAAGTCCCGGCGCTTTTGGCTGAACCCCGCGACCTCGCTCCACGAATGCGCCTCGAGTTTCGGCAGCACCGCGTGGCGGGGCAGGGGAGTCGGATCGACGAGCCAGGTGTAGGGAATCGATTTTTGCAGGGCCAAAAAGGCGCGCTCGCCCATTTCCCGGCGCCAGAAATCCTCGAGCGGCTTGAGCCAGAAGAGCGCGAACCAGAACTTTTCCTCCAAGGCTGGTTTGAAGGGCGGCGTGACTTGGAGTGATTTTGAGCGAAGCCGCTCCATCAAGCCCGGCGCGGCGGGGACATTGGCCAGATCGAAGAGTTCAAAAAACCGGTAGACCCTCGGAGGCCACTCCGAGCGGGCCTCGGCGTCGGTGGCGCGCCAGGTTCCCTTTTCTGGGAAAGCCGCATTCAGCCTGCGGACGAGCCAATCCATTTCGGGGCGGTAAGTCTCGGCTTCCTCGGAAACCAGGATGTCTCCGCCGGGGAAAATCTCGGCGAATTCGCGGAGCATCCCGTCCGCGCCACCTAAAACCTCGGCGCCTAGGTCCGCATAGGTTTTGTTGAGCCAATCGGTGAGGCCAATGCCGCCGGGCACGCTGTCGATTTCGGCGATGGTGAATCCGTCCTCGGTCAGCACGAGGTCAGGGCGGATCACCTTCGGGATGTCTCCGGCGAGGCCGTGCTCTCGCTGGAAAGCGACTAGCTCGGCGGGCTTGCCGGAGTCCAACAGATCGGCCACCCAAGCGGGTTGGCGGCCTTTCACGCTCTGGCGATAAAGTTGGTCGCAGGCGCGGAGGAAGAGGGTGAGACGGTAACCGAGTTTCCCGAGTTCGTCAGTCAATCCGGCTGGTAGACGAAACGGCGCTGGGGCGATACGCCATTCCTTTTCATGAAAAAGCCCGCCTGCTGGCATGGCGGCTTGGACGGCGCGCGCCGTTTCCAAAGGACTCATGAAAGCACCTTGAGAGCCTGGCGGATGAGTTCCTCAGAGGTAGGAGTTCCGTCGCCAGTTTTCAGCACCGCGCGGATTGCTTTATGGGCATCGACTTGTTTGTAGCCGAGGGAGATCAAGGCCAGCACGGCGTCGTGGAGTCGAATGTCGTCCTCGCTCGGGGCATTTTTGGAGCTCGAGGCCTCCCACTCCGCAGCCACGCCCACCTTGTCTTTCAACTCCAGCACGATTCGCTCGGCAGTTTTTTTTCCCAACCCGCTGATCTTGGAAATCGTCCCCGTGTCGCCCGCCACGACGGCGGATTTGAACATTTCCACCGACAGTCCGCTCAGCACAGCCAGTGCGATTTTCGGGCCCACGCCGGTGACATGATTTAGCAAAAGCTTAAAAAGGTCGCGCTCGCCCGCTGTGCAAAATCCGTAAAGCACATGGGCATCCTCTCGCACGGCGAGGTGGGTGAGGATTTTCACGGACGCCCCGACCTGAGGGAGGCGCTCGAAACTTGATATCGGGATGAGCACTTGATACCCGACGCCGTGAACATTCACCACAATCTGGGTCGGCAGAGACTCGGCCAGGATTCCTTCTAGAAATGCGATCATGATTTTCGACATGCTTACCAGAGCTTTTGCAAAAACCCCAAGCGCGTTGTGCGTTTGGGCGGTTTTGTTTCTGGGCTTGCCTACGGCCTGGGCCGACCAATGGATTCTCGCGGTCGAGCCGTCTTTCATGGATCACAAGATGCGGCGGCCCATCGAAGGATCGCAGCGCACCACTCTCGCCATCGCCCGGGTGGTGAATGGCGAGATCGAACCGCTCACGCGCGAACAGAAAAAATCGGTTCACATGACCTTTGACCAAATCCGCGCCGAGGCTTTGAAGACGGCCTCTGCCACGCTAGCGCAGATGAAGCCGGAATTCCTCCGCGACAAAAACGGCGTGATCCGCCACGCGGCGATCGAGTCGCCCGACCCGCTCACCGCCTCGTGTGTGCTCGCGCCGGAGTTCGGCGAGAAATTCCGCGATTCGCTCGGCCCCGACCTCCTCGTGGCGATGCCGACACGCAACCAAGTCCTTGTTTTTTCCCGGCAGGACGACACGCACTTGCGTCTCGCTGAAACGATCATTGGAAATTACCTCAACTCGAACCACCCGGTCAGCCGCGAGATTTTTGCACTGGAATGCGGGCGGTTGCGTTCACTCGGCGCGCTTCAATAAAGTCTATTGGTTCGCGGGCTCTCGGACTCGATTGGAGATAAATTTTTCAAATCCTAAGCTGGTCGTTTCGGCAGGTGGGTGGTAATCGGGCAAGATGGCTTTTTTGATTCAGGTAAATGAGGGAGTGAAATCTGTGGTTCTGCCTTTGGGCAAGGCGGTGATTTTGATCGGTCGAGATGTGGATTCGAATCTTTATCTGGACGATTCGGGTATTTCTAAAAACCACGCCTCGATCGTGTTTTCTAATGAAGCTTACACGCTCAAGGACAATGGTTCATCAAGCGGAAGTATCGTCAATGGAGTCCGCGTCACCGAACACAAACTCTCGCACGACGAAATCATTCAGTTCGGGCCCTACACTTTTAAGGTCGATCTGAAAAATCCGATCCCGGTGACGACATCGACCACTGAGAACGATGTGGCGCTGCAGCGCTCCGGGCATTCCTACACGCGAAAGGTGGAACTCGAGGAAATCGCCGGGCGCGAAAGCATCGGCACGCTGCATGTGGTGATGACGGATTCTCCCAAGACTCTGCCGCTCCCATTGCCGCCGTCCGGATTTTTGACAAACTTGAGCCTTCAGTCTAGGCAAGATCTTTCCCTCCGCGGTATCTACCGCTACGCGAGGGACGGGGAAATTTTGATCCATGAGGGGCAAAATCCCGGTCGGCTTTTTCTTTTAATCTCTGGAAAATGGGAGGCCTGCAAATTGGCAACCAAGACCGTCCTCGGCCAGATTCAGCCTGGCGAATGGGTGGGGGAGGTGAGTATTTTCGACCCCTCAGGAGCGATGTGTTCGGTGGTTGCCGTGGAGCCCTCGGAGTATTGGGAAATTACGCGCGAAGCGTTCGAGAAATTTATCAACGAGTCTCGCTCCACCGGGAGTGCGATCCTGATCGCCCTCGCGGCAACCTTGGGCCGACGAATCCGCCAGACCAACGAGGGGCTGGAGCAGGCGATCGCAGCCCGTCCCGAGCCGCCACCAGCGCGGCGTTCGCGGTTCACGCCCGTTTTTGCCGCCATCGCCGTGGTGGCGATCCTCGCAGCGGCTGCGTTTTTCCTGATGGGGAATGTGGATAAAAGTCGTCTGCAAGCGGAAAAACGACAACTCGTCCATGAGCGCGCCGAGACCTTGGAGGAGGCCCGCCAGCAAGTGGATGCGCTCCAAGTCACCATGGCAAAGACCAATCAAGAGTTGGAGGAAGCCAGATCGGAAAACGAGAAATTGACCAAGCGTCTGACAGCAACGCAACAGATGCTCGATCGGCTGAATGAGGTTAAAAGCTCGATCGCGTCGGCTGCCGCCCCGTCAGCCAAAGAGATTGCGCCATCCGCCGCCGAGACCGCGCACAACGAGATTTTGGCCAAGGCGGAGACGCTTTCTGGCTACCCCTCGAAAATCATCATCACCAAAAAAACGAATGTTTCGCTGCTCGTTGATGGTCAGGTTTCGGGCAGCGCGGTTTTGCCCGAGGGCCTCGAATTACCCGCCGTCGGAGCCGAGGACGAGTTCGTGATGGTGGAGTTTGGCAATGCCCACCAGAAGATTCCGAAAGACCACACCAATTTCGCCGAGGCGCTTGTGGCCGAGTCGGAGGCGGCTAAAAACCGGCCGGCCCTTGACCCAAGCAAGGCTCCTGTGGTCCCTAGCGAACCCAAGCCGTCGGTGGCTATGCCCAAGGTGGAGCCCTCGAAACTTCATTCCGATTTCGGAAAAAAATCGGCGGAGTTGAGCTTCGAAAAACTCACTTCCGTTCTCGATGATGTGAAGCTTTTGCCGACCCTTGAGGAATTCCGTGGCATGAAAACCGCCTCGGCTTCGGATTTTGGCCGGTTTGTGCGGACGCTCGAACCCCGTTGGGAGAGGGCCGCCAAGAAGTCTGCTTCCTTGCTTTCGCTCAGCGGAGGCCAAGAGGAATATCGCGAGATTCTCAAAAAAATCATCGAAGCCTCCGAGATTCTAGACCCAGCCCGTGGTCAAATGTTCGAAGCTAAACTCCGAGAGATCGATGCGGCTTGGCTGAAGCTGAAAACCGAGGAAAAAATTCAAAACCTCACCGAGGGGCAGTCCTCCGAATAATCTAGCCGCTGACCGAACGGAACCCGCAAAAAACACGCCTCGCCCAAGATTTCAACTCGCCAAGAGCCGCAAGGCTTGGCTAGCTTTCGCCCACTTTACACCGCCTTATGAAGACCAAAAAATCCACATCCAAAAAATCCGACGCCTCACCCGACCGCGGGAAGGTCATGAATGGCGCGGAAATTCTCGTCGAATGCCTTGAGCGCGAGGGTGTGGATGTCGTTTTCGCCTATCCCGGTGGTTGCTCGATGCCGATCCATCAAGCGCTCACCAAAACGAAAAAAATCCGCACGATCCTCCCTCGCCACGAGCAGGGCGGGGTTTTTGCCGCCGAAGGTTACGCCCGCGTCTCGGGAAAAGCTGGCGTGTGCATGGCCACCTCCGGTCCTGGTGCCACAAATCTCGTTACCGGCATCGCCGATGCGTTCATGGATTCCATCCCGCTCGTAGCCATCACCGGTCAGGTGCCGCAGGAAATGATCGGCCGCGGGGCTTTCCAAGAGACCGATGTGTTTGGAATGACGCTTCCGATGGTGAAGCACAGCTACCTCGTGTGGGACATCGCCGAGTTGCCGCGCATTGTGAAGGAGGCTTTCTACATCGCGCAGTCCGGTCGCCCGGGCCCGGTGCTGATTGATATTCCCAAGAATATCCAGAACCAGACGATGCAGCCGATTTTCCCAAAGACTGTCGAACTCCGTGGCTACAAGCCCGAGCGGAAGGCTGACGATGTGGCGCTGAATGAAATCATCGGCATGCTCAAGAACGCGAAGGCTCCGATGATCTATTGCGGCGGAGGCGTGATTTCCGGATCAGCCTCGAAGGAAATCCTCGAGTTCGCCGAGCGCACCCAGGTGCCTGTGGCCACCACGCTCATGGGCATCGGATGTTTCCCCGAGTCGCACCCGCTCTCGCTGAAATGGCTCGGCATGCACGGCACGGTTTACGCGAACAATGCCGTGAACGAAGCCGACCTCTTGCTCGCCATCGGAGTGCGTTTCGATGACCGCGTGACCGGCAAGGTCGAAAAATTCTGCGAGCACGGAACCATCGTTCACATCGATATCGACAATTCCGAGATCAACAAAAACAAGGCCGTGCGCCTGCCGATCCTCAGCGATCTCAAATACGCCCTCGGCCGCCTCAACAAACTCCTGGATCAAGCCGGCCAAAAGCGCGTAGCCAAAAACTACACGCGCTATCCGAATTGGTATGCCCAGATCGATGGCTGGAAAAAGAAACACCCGCTCAGCTTCAAGGACACCGAGGATGCCATCCAGCCACAGCATGTCATCCGACTCCTGCATGAGATGACCAAAGGCGAGGCGATCATTACCACTGGCGTGGGTCAGCATCAGATGTGGGCCGGACAGTTTTATGATTTCGACAAGCCCCGCACCTTCATCACCTCGGCCGGGTTGGGATCCATGGGATTTGGCTACCCCGCAGCGATGGGCGCGAAAGTCGCCATGCCTGACAAACAGGTGGTCGATATCGATGGCGACGGATCGTTTTTGATGAATGTCCAAGAGCTCGCCACCGCCCACATCGAGGGCATCGCGGCGAAGGCAATCATTCTGAACAACCAGCACCTCGGCATGGTCGTGCAGTGGGAGGACCGCTTCCACGGCGGAAATCGCGGGCACACCTTCCTCGGCGATCCGAAGAATTTGAAGCGCATCTACCCGGACTATGTGGAGCTTTGCAAAGGCTTCGGAGTCCCCTGCGAGCGGGTCCATCACAAAAAAGACCTGCCCGCGGCGATCAAGCGCATGCTCGAATCCAAGGAAGCCTATGTGCTCGATGTCATGACTCCTTACACCGAGCATGTGTTGCCGATGATCCCATCGGGCAAAACCTACAAGGACATCATCACCGAGTAGTTCGAGGGATTCGCCCCGCGTTGTTCAACGCGGGTGGATTTGACGGACAGCGTTGGCGAGGATTTCGGGGGTGGTGGATTCCCGCCACTCCCCTTTTTTCAGATGGGGAGGTGGCATGATCCAATACTGAAGGCCGTTCGGCGAGTAGGGGGCGTAGACTCCGGGGTGGTGGCCGGCCGAGGTGATGACGGCGGGCGATCCCAGCGCACAGGCCATGTGCGCGGCGGCGGTGTCCACGGTGAGGACCAACCGCGCGGCGGCGATGGATTTTAAAAAATCGGAGAGAGGTTTTGGGGGATCGATGACGAGGTTTTGGATTCCGGCGGCGCGGAGGATTTGGGCGAAGGCGGCGAGTTGTTCCTGTTGGTTGGGGCCGGCGGCGAGTTGCAGGGGGGAGTCGCCGCGCTCGGGAGCGAGGATTTGGAGGGCGGTGGCCCATTTTTCGGCCGGGTAGTCTTTGTTCAGGCTGGAACTGAAGGGACAGAGGAGCCAGCGGTCCGAGCGGGGAACGGGTTCCGGCAGGATCAGCGAGGGGAGGATTTCGGCTTCGGAGATTTCGCGGCCAAGGAGTTCGGAGGCCACGGAGCGGTTGGCCTCGATGTCGGTGGGGAGTTTTTCCTGAGTGGGGTAGGGGAGGAGGGTTGGTTGGAAAAAGCGGGTGACGAAATTCTCGACGGCCGGGCGACGAACGCGGGGACGGGCGAGAAGGAGGTTTTGGCAGGCGATGCGGCGTTTGGCGCGCGGGGTGTAGAACCAGATCGTGTGGAGGTAGGCGCGCATGCTTCGCAGGCAGAGCGCGGCATCGACTCGCAGGCCGAGCATCCGTAGCCAAGAGGGGAGGCTGTGGAGGATATTGACGGTGGTGACATTGAGGATGCGGCGTTTCTCGCGCAGGGTGAGGGGCAGGACGAGTGCCTTGGGAAACTGGCTTCTGGCCAGCGGGGCGACATCCGATCGCACGGCGAGGACGAGGTTTTCCTCCCCGGACTCGCGGGCGATCAAGCGGATGCAACCCGAGGCGAGGATGAAATCGCCGATCGCGTCGGGTTTGAGAATGAAGACGCGCAACGGCGTTTACACTGAGTAGGTGGTGGAGGAGGTGTTCCCGCCATGACCGGTCCAGTTCGTGTGGAAAAATTCGCCTCGGGGTTTGTCCACGCGCTCGTAGGTGTGGGCGCCGAAGAAGTCGCGCTGGGCCTGGAGGAGGTTCGCAGGCAGGACGGCGGAGCGGAAGCTGTCGAAGAAGGCGAGGGCGGTGGAAAAAGCGGGAGCCGGGATGCCGCGCTTGGCGGCGATGGCAACGATGTTGCGCCAGCCTTTTTGGGACTTTTTGATTTCGCCTTTGAAGTAGTCGTCAAAGAGGAGATTCGCGAGTTTCGGTTTTTTGTCGAAGGCCTCTTTGATTTTTCCGAGGAAGCGGGAGCGGATGATGCAACCGCCGCGCCACATGAGAGCGATGCCGCCCCAGTTGAGCTTCCAGCCGTATTCCTTGGCGGCGGCTTGCATGAGCATGTAGCCCTGCGCGTAGCTGATGATCTTCGAGGCGTAGAGCGCGTCGCGGACTTCCTGCACGAGCGCGGCGCGTTTTTTGGCGTTGCGGGCGGTGGGGATGGCGGGTTTTGGGCCTTTGAGTTTGCGGGCGGCGCGAACTCGGTCGTCCTTCATCGCCGAAACGCAGCGGGCGTAGACGGCCTCGGCCATGAGAGTCATCGGGGTGCCAAGGTCGAGCGAGTTGATCACGGTCCACTTGCCGGTGCCTTTTTGGCCGGCGGTATCGAGGATCTTGTTCACGAGCGGGGAGCCGTCGGCGTCTTTTTTGGCAAAAATGTCGCGGGTGATCTCGATGAGGTAGCTGTCGAGTTCGCCTTTGTTCCACTCGGCGAAGGTGTCGTGGAGTTCCTGCTCGGTCATGCCGAGGCCGTTTTTGAGGATATTGTAGGCCTCGCAGATGAGCTGCATGTCACCGTATTCGATGCCGTTGTGAACCATCTTCACATAATGGCCGGCTCCCTCCTCGCCGACCCAATCGCAGCAAGGCGAGCCGTCCTCGACCTTAGCGGAGATGGATTGGAAAATTTCTTTCACATGCGGCCATGCGGCAGGTGAGCCACCGGGCATGATGCTCGGTCCGCGTCGAGCGCCTTCCTCGCCGCCGGAGACTCCGGTGCCGATGAAGAGCAGACCTTTTGCCTCCAACTCGCGCTGGCGGCGGTTGGTGTCATCGAAAAGGGAATTGCCGCCGTCGATGATGATGTCGCCGGGTTCAAGGTGCGGGGTGATTTGCGCGATGAAGTCGTCCACGGGCTTGCCGGCCTTCACGAGCATCATGATCCGGCGCGGGCGTTTGAGTTTGGCGACGAGTTCCTCGATCGAGTGCGCACCTTGGACTTTCGTTCCTTTTGCCTCATTGGAGAGGAAGTCATCCACCTTCGAGGTGGTGCGGTTGTAGACGACGACGGTGTAGCCATGGTCGTTCATGTTGAGGACGAGGTTTTGGCCCATGACGGCCAATCCGATGAGACCGATGTCTCCTTGAGGTGTGGTGTTTTGCATGATCGAAAGGGAAGCGCTACTGGAATCCGATCGGGCTGTTAAGCCCAAAGTCAGACATTTTCGGGCTGGAACGATCCGCCGTAGCCGGGGCGGTAGAGCAAGAGGCCGGCGATTTGCTCGATTTTTTCAAAGTGCGCGTCGATCGAATAAAGCCTCACGCCATCATGAATGGCGAGCGAGGCAATCAGCACATCGAGCCAAGGCACTGTGAGACCGCGATCGCGCAAATGCCACGAGAGGCTGATGGCGCGTTCCCAATCCTCCGGGCTGACGGGGCGGTAGGGGATGATCGAAAAATACGAACCGATCAACCGGCGTTCCTCTTTCCGCGAGCCGCCCATGACCTCGAGTCGAACCGGCGCGCAGAGTTGCGCTTCGTAGGCCTCGAGGAGGGCTTCGAGGGCGACCTTCACTTCGAGCCGCCCCTGTCGCCGTAGGGCCTCGATCCAAATGGAGGAATCGATCAGAACCATGCTACTCGGCAGCGAGGGGAGGGATGGGATTGGTGAGGGATTCAGAGGTCGCCTCCGTCGGATAATCGAAGGCGCCCTCCCGCATCAACCGGCCGAACTCCTTCGCCCGTTTCCGCCGGACAAATTCTGTCACGGCCTTGGAAAGGGAGGCGCTTTTGCTTTTTTCACCGGTTAACTCCATGACCTCGCTCAAGATTTCTTCGGAAATATCTACGCTGATTCTCATGGAGAGAAAAATAGCGTCAGTTTGCATCAATGCAAAAAAATTTCTGATGCAATTCTATGAAAAGAGGGTCTTGTTACGCTGCAAAAGGCTGGATTGGATTTCGGTGGAGAGGGTTTCGACGGATCGGGAGGCGTCCAAAAGCACGACCCGCGCGGAATTTTTTTTCGCCAGGTCGAGGTAGCCCTCGCGGACGGCGGCGAAGAATTCCTCGCTCTCGCGCTCGATGCGATCGAGTTCGCGTTTTCCGGCGTGCATGCGGGCCAGCGAGGTCTCTCGGTCGAGGTCCAGCACGAAGGTCACATCCGGCAGGCAATCGCCAACAGCGAAGGAATTGATACGCGCGGTGTCGTCGGCAGGAATGCGGCGGGCGACGCCTTGATAAACGGTGGTCGAATCGAAAAACCGGTCACTAATCACGATGCGGTCGGCCTCGAGGGCGGGGAGGATTTTTTCGCGAACGAGCTGGGCGCGGCTGGCGGCGAAGAGGAGAAGTTCGGCCTCGGGCACGAGCTTCTCGCCCTCTGGCGCGTGTTGGAGGAGGTGGCGGATCAACTCCCCGGCGGGGGTTCCGCCAGGCTCGCGGATGAGAAGCGGCTCGCGGCCGGCATGGCGGAGTTTTTCGGCGAGGAGGGAAATCTGGGTGGATTTCCCGCAGCCTTCCGAGCCTTCGAATGTGATGAAAAAACCAGGACGCGACATTTTGATCGATCGGCTTTGATATTCGGCGGGATTCGTTTTAGCAAAGCCCGAATGAACTACTGGCTCGTGAAACAGGAACCGACGACTTACCCGTGGGAGCAATTCGTGTGCGACGGCAAGACCGCTTGGACCGGGGTGCGAAATTTCCAAGCGAGGAACCATCTGCGCGCGATGGCGCCCGGCGACCGTGTGCTCTACTACCACAGCGTCGTCGGCAAAGCGGTGGTCGGCGTGGCCGAGGTGGCGCGCTCCGCATATCCCGATCCCACGGCGGAGGAGGGCGATTGGTCGTGTGTGGACTTGAAGCCGCTCGAGGCATTGCGTCGACCTGTGGAGCTGGAGGAAATCAAGGCCGAGCCTGCGCTGGCGGAGATCGGCCTGCTTCGCCAATCGCGCCTGAGCGTGATGCCGCTAAAAAAAGCTGAGTTCGACGCCATCTCGCGTCTTTCGAAAAAATAAAGATTTCCGCTCGCTCCGCAGGCCGGATCGGTGGAGTTTCACTTCCATGACATCGGAACCCAACTTCGCGGTCGCCTCGACTTTTTCGCCGCGTTTTAACGCCGTCCTCGTGGAGGCGGACCGCGTGGCGAGGTTGTTTGGGGCCAGACTTTCCGTGCTCCACGCTGGCGAGCGTTCGGATGATAAAGTGAATTTGTTTCGCGAGTCGTTTGCGGGTCTAGGTCGGGAGGAGATTGATATTTACTGGTGCGAGGGAACTACACCCGCCGAGGCTCTCGTTGACGCGGCAGCGAGCGAGTATTTCGATTTGTTTATCGCTGGAACGATTGGGCGCCCGGAGGATTTGAGGAATTTCACCGGTGCGATTGTTCGCGAGCTTTTCACCCGCACGCCTTGCGATTTGCTTTTGATTCCGAATCCCGAGGAGAAGCCGATCGAAAACCTCAACGCCTGTTTGCTCGTCGAGGCCTACTCGCCCCGGTGGCGCGCGGCGAAGGATACGCTCCGTGCGCTGAAGCCTGCCAAAATATCGATCCTCGCGGCTGACAGTCCATTCGCCCAAGCCCGCCACTCAGGGAGTGGAAAGCCCGATGTCGATGGCACGCTCGACGAGATTTGCGAAGACCTCGCTGAGATCACCGAAGAGATCGATGTGCGCCGTGTGCGATCAAATACCGGCTTCATCCTCTGCGACATCGTTCAAGAAACAGCGCCTGACTTTTTGCTGGTCGAGTCCGAGTGGAAAAACCGCCAACGCGTCATGCCCTCGCACCTCGGTTGGCTGGAACAGGTCATTCCCAGCCGCTTGTTTCTTTTCGGGAAACCCCCGCGCGGTGTCAAAGAAACGACGACGCTGATTCAGAGTTGATGGCGGGGATCACCACTCCACGCCCACGACCGTGAGGCCGCTGGCTTGGTAGGGCGTGCCGCCGGAGATGTCCTTCGACACATTTTTTTCACCCGTGCCGTAGGAGGCTGGAGCCGCAGGATTCACGGCCTGCCAGGGTTTATCGGTAAAGATTTGCAGCACGATCCCATCAATCGTGGGCTTGAGCTCCGGAGCTTCCGTGGTGATTTCGCGTTGTGCCCCAACCGGAGCGAGAAATTCCTCGGCGAAGCTGGAGCTTATTGTGAGAGCCAGTGCCAGATGGAAAAAGAGTGTTTTCATGGTTTCAATAAACAGCCGCACCTCGTTAATGGCAAGTCGACCTCGGGCGTCCTTCTTGACGACTCCCTGCCTACTCCCTAGTTTCCACGCCCGAATCATGTCGTTGCGTTTCTTTTTCTCCTGTCTGGTTTTGGGGCTTGCTTTGACCCTGCCAGTCCATTCCCGAAACCCCGAGCCTGCCGAGGAGCAGACGCCGCGTCGTCCTCAGATGAATTTGAATGCCACGCCGCAGGAGCAGGCGGCCTTTGACGAAGCGGCGGCTTCGGATGACGGCGGATCTGTGACTCGCCCGATTTCTGCCTACCGCCGCTTCATCAAAAACAACCCCGCCTCTCCGCTCGCGGCCAAGGCGCAGTTCCGCATCGCCGAGCTTTATGAGTCCACCGGCAATGCCTCCAAGGCCTTCGATGCCTACCAGACGCTCGTCACTCAATATCCCGACACACAGGATTTCGAAAAAGCTGTGGGCCGCCAAGTGGTCATCGCCAACGAATACCTCGCCGGAAAAAAACTCACCTTTCTGTGGTTGCCCATCGTTCCCGGGACCGACCGCGCCGAGGAGATGTTCGCCTCCATCGTTAAAAATGCCCCTTTCAGC
The DNA here is from genome assembly GCA_937919825.1 of uncultured Spartobacteria bacterium. Lineage (GTDB taxonomy): Bacteria > Verrucomicrobiota > Verrucomicrobiia > Chthoniobacterales > Terrimicrobiaceae > UBA967. Next base: position 23,969 of record CALFPA010000030.1, read on the forward strand.
AAAAACGCCCCGATCGCTCAGTTCAATCTGGGTGTCACCTACGAGCGCCAAGGCAAATTGAAAGAGGCCTCGAGCGCCTACCAGACCGTTCTCGACCGGTATCCGAATAGCTCGATCGCCGACGATGCCCTCTACCAGATCGGCTACATTTATATGCGAGTCAGTGAGACCGGGGGTTCGCAGGATCTCTCGGCACTGGTCTCATCAAAAAACACCTTTGAGGATTTTGTCCTTCAATATCCGGGTAGCGAAAAAACTCCGCAGGCCGAGGACAACATCAAAAAAATCTCCGGCAAGGAAACCGGCGACCTTATGGACATCGCCAAATATTACGACCGTTTCAAAAACTACCGCGCAGCCGCGATCTACTACAACGACATCATTCGGCGGGCACCGAATTCCGAGAACGCCAAACTCGCCCGCGACCGCGTGCAAGTCCTCCGGAGCGAGGTGGGAGATGATGCGCTGCGCACCGGCCCGGAGCAGTTGCAAACCGGCGAAACCGCCGCACTCCGCCGCCGCTTGCAAGCCCAGGTGGAAACCTCCGCGCTCGCTGACTTCAACGGCCCACCAACTCGCGACATCGTCCCTGACGAGTTGCCCATGGTGAGCAAGCCGCGTCTCCGCACAGAGTCGCGCGATGTCGCTCCCATGCCGTCCGTCGAACCCTCTCTTCCCGTCGAATGAAAACCCATCTCGCCTTTCTCCTCGCGATCTCGATCACTCTTGCCAGCTGCGGTTACAAGCTCGGGGAAGTTCGCCCGACGCCCATGCGCTCCGTTCGCAGCCTGGCGGTGCCGAATTTCAAGAACAACACCTTCGAGTCCCGCATTGAGGTGCTTTTTGCGGATACGCTAGTCAAAAAACTCCAACAGGACGGCACCTACCGCGTCGTCAATACGAAGCAAGCGGACGCCGTGGTGTATTGCACGATCGAGAAAATCGAACGAGGTGCTCTTCGCTCGGTTCAGAACAATGTTCTCGCGACGAGTGAATATAGCCTGAATGTCACCGCCCGCTTCGAAGTCGTCGATGAAGGCACGGGCCGCGTGCTCATGCAGGGTCAGGCTATCGGCCGGACTTCCTTCTTCAGCGGAAACGATCTCCAGACGCTCGAACGCCAAGGTCTCTCGAACGCCGCGATCGACCTGGCCGAAAACCTCACCACCCGCCTTTCGGAAGGCTGGTGATTGCTGGCCGCTCCTTGTGCTGAGCGTTGTTCCAACCCCCATCGGCAACCGGCAGGACATCACTCTCCGCGCGGTGGAGACGCTCCAATCTGCTGACCTCGTGGCTGCCGAAGATACCCGCCACAGCGGACTGCTCCTCCAGCATCTCGGCATCAAAAAGCCATTCGTCAGCCTCCACGGGCACAACGAAGCGTCGCGTTGCAGCGAACTGGCGGACCGCATGGCGAATGGCACGCATGTGGCCTTGATCACCGATGCGGGCATGCCAGGAATTTCCGACCCCGGGCACCGCCTGATCAGGACTTGCATCGAGCGCGGATTGCCCGTCTCCGTTTTACCCGGTCCCTCTGCTGTTCTCACCGCGCTCGTTGGTTCGGGATTTCCCTGCGATCGGTTTTTCTTCGGCGGATTCCTGCCCGTCAAAAGTGGTCGCCGCGCTCGCGAACTCACCGAAGCCTCGGCGCGCGATGAAACCGCCATTTTTTTTGAGTCTCCCCACAGGTTGGAAAAAACTCTCGCGGCTCTTGCTGAAATCATCCCCGACCGCTCCGTGTGTGTGGCTCGTGAGTTGACAAAAACCTTCGAAGAATTTCGTCGCGGAACTCCGGCCGAGCTTCTCGCCCATTTTCAAAAACACCCGCCCAAGGGCGAGATCACGATTCTGATTGCTCCGGAGCCAAAGAAGCGTCGCCCCGCTGCTGAGGAGGAATGAAAAATTTTCTTCCGCCCCTGCTCCCTCACGAGCGATGGCTGCGAGTGGGATGTGCGGCTCTGGTGGGATTGGCTTTTGTTTTTTTAGCGGTCCACTCCGCGCTTCCGGCCTTGCCGTGCGGGTTTCGCAGTCTGACCGGCTTGCCATGTGCGATGTGTGGCGGCACGCGATCAGCCTCTGCTCTCCTCTCTGGCGATTGGCGACAGGCCATTTATCTCAATGCCCTCTCAATCCCGGTTTTGAGCGGAGCGTTGTTGGTGGGCGGAGTTGCCCTATTAGAATCCCTGAAAGGTCGCGCGCTTGCCGATTGGAATCCATGGAAACGAGGGCTGGGAAAATTTATCCCCGTGACTCTTTTGGTCCTCGTCGGCTGGTGGATTCCCCATTTGATCGTCGCTCTGAAAACTCCGAAGCACGAATTAATCGACCTCCGAAACCCCATCGCAGCGAAGGCTGCGGCTTGGTTACGCCAATAGAAACAACGCCGCCAACTCGATCTCGGCGGTTTGTGGAAACATGTCGATCGGTTGAACGCGGGAGAGCGTGTAACGTTCGAGAAACTTGGCGGTGTCTCGTGAGAATGTCGCGGGATCGCAGGAGACATAGACGATTCTCGCCGGGGGATTTTCCAAAATAGTCCGCGCCACATCGGGCGAGAGCCCCTCGGCAGGCGGGTCGAGGAGGAGTGTGGTTTCGGCCAGGGGGGCCTCCGAAAGGACTCCTGCCAACGAGTTTTCCACCGCGCCAGGAAGGTAGGTTTCCTTATCGGTCGCCGTTCGCCGCGCTTCGGCCACAGCGCCTAGGCTCCATTCGAGTCCGGTGATTTTTTGAAAAGGGCCAAGCAATCGTTTCGCAAAAAAACCCGAGCCGCAGTAGGCGTCGATGAGGAGTTCCCCAGTGCCGGCCATTGCGACCACGGTCTCGGCGAGGAGCGCGGCCGCCGCCGTATTGACCTGTGAGAAGCCGCGCGGGGCGTTAGGTTCGCGGAGAGTAAGGCGATTCTCGCCTCGCGGGGGATTTTTGCGGAGATCGGCGAGTTGGGCATTCACTGCATCCGTGGCAAGCGGGCATTCGGCGACATCGACGAGTTGGTGAGATTTGCGGTGGTAAAACCCGATCCGTTGTTGATCGAGGTGGATCGAGATGCGGTTTCGGTAGGCCCACTGGCTGGGCGAGGGGAGCATGGAATCCACGGGGGCATCGGGAATTTTTGCCATGCGGCGAAGGAGATCGCGGACTTGGGAGGTTTTGACTTCGAGCTGGAGATCGTAAGTGGCGTGCTGGAGGGCGCAGCCGCCGCACTCGCCATAAACCGGGCACTTTGGTGTCACCCGGCGGGGCGAGGCTTCGAGAATCCGGATGACCTCGGCCTCGGCGTGGTTTTTCTTTTCCTTTGTGATCCGCGTGAGAACGCGTTCGCCGGGGAGTGTTCCATGCACAAAACAAACCCGTCCGTCGGGAAGTCGGCCCACGCCAGCACCTCCGTAGCCGAGGCTTTCGATCGTGAGTGTGGCTTCGGATGGAGTTGATGAATTCATGGCGAGTAGTGGTTCACGACCTCGGTGTAGATGTTGAATAGTCGACTGAAGGCGCTCTTCCAGGAATAGCGTTCGCGGGCCTCCATGCTGGCGGCGAGGCCCGCAGCGGGGAGGTTTTGGGTGAACTTCTGCTCGATCGCTCCAGCCAAGGCGGCGGGGGAGTTTTCCGTGGCCCAATGTTTTTGGTCGGTAAAAATAATGCGGTCCATGTAGCTGCCTTTGATTCCTACAACAGGAGTTCCACTGGCCTGACTTTCGAGAGCGACAAGACCGAATGTCTCTTGCACCCCGGGATGAACGAAAAGATCGGCCGCGCGATAGAGCGAAGCGAGTTCATGGGGGTCTGGGCAAAACGAGAGCCAATGAACGGCGTGGGTTTCCTCGCGGAGGCTTTGAACCAAGGCCCGCTGGGTTCCATCACCCACGCAGAGGAGAAAATATTTCCCGGGCTCGCGGGCATGAAGCCGCGAGAACGCCTCAAAAAGAGTCCGCACATTTTTTTCCGAGGCGAGCCGGCCGACATAAAGCAGGAGCCGCGCTTCGGGGGGGATTTCCAGTTTCGCTCGGGTGGCGGCGCGATCAGGGATGTCCGGAACGAAAACCTCGGCGTCCACCCCGAGATCGACGGTGTGGATCCGCTCAACGCCCCAACCGGACAGCAACTTCGCCAGCACCGGGCTCGGAACGAAGGTGCATTCGAAGCGGTTGTAGAGGGTGGTGACATACTTTCGGCAAATCTCGTCGGTGATCGAAACGGCGAGCGGGCCGAAATATTTGGCGATGGTGCGAAAGTAGGCTTCTGGAAAGTGGGAGTGGTAAAAGCCGACCACGGGAATATCCAAACCGCGCCCCGAGGCGATGGCTTTCCACGCGACTTGGTAGGGGTCTCCGGACTCGATGATGTCTGGGAGTTCCTTTTCCAAAACCTCCTCGATGAGGTGGAGCTTGGTGAGGGCGCGGTAGCGGGATGTGCGTGAGAGGAGAGGGGAGGCAATCGTGTAGGTGCGAATGAGGTCGTCGCCGAAGGATTCCGTTTTTTCTCCGGGAACGATGATGATGTGTCGGCAATCGGGGCGATGCTTTCGCAGATACGCGCCCTTTTGCTCAATGTAGCGCCGCACCCCACCGCTCACGGGGGAGTAGAACTGCGTGAGATCGCAGATCTTGAGCGGTCGCTTTTGAGGTGAAATCACTCGTTGGGTTTACTCCGAGTCGGCCAACCAACGCTCGGCGTCGATAGCGGCAGCGCAGCCTTGGCCGGCCGCCGTGATCGCTTGGCGATAGACATGGTCGGCAACATCGCCCGCAGCAAAGACCCCCTGAACTCCGGTCTGGGTGCCTTGTTTTTGGATGAGGTAGCCGTTTTCATCCACTGGCAGGGCGTGGCGGAACGGAGCGGTATTTGGCTCGTGGCCGATGGCGACAAAAACGCATTTCAAGGCCAACTCGGAGACCGAGCCGTCTTGGAGATTCTTGAGCGTGACCCCGCGCACTTCGCCGGCTTCGTCCGTGAGATAGCCTGTGACGGTGCTGTTCCAGATCGGCTTGATTTTTGGATTCGCGAGGGCTCGGTCGGCCATGATTTTCGAGGCGCGGAGCGAGTCGCGGCGGTGGATCAGATAAACCTCCGAGGCGAAGCGTGTGAGGAAGGTGGCTTCCTCGCAGGCCGAGTCGCCGCCGCCGACCACGCAGACCGGCACATTACGGTAAAATGCCCCGTCGCATGTCGCGCAGGAGGTGAGGCCGTGGCCGATGAGGGCCTTCTCGCCCTCGATGTCGAGATATCGGGGAGAGGCGCCGCTGGCGATGATGAGGGCCTTGGTTTCGATCCATTGCCCGTCAATTTTCAAACGGTGAGGCTTGCCTGGCTGGAATTCCTCGACCACGCCGTATTGGAAGCGGGCGCCGAATTTTTCCGCCTGCTTCTTCATTCGCATGATGAGATCGGGGCCGTCCACGCCGTCGGGGAAGCCAGGAAAATTCTCTACAGCTGTCGTCGTGGTCAACTGCCCCCCGGGGAGGCGTCCCTCAAGAACAAGAGGGGTGAGGTTTGCACGGGCGGTGTAAATGGCGGCGGTAAGTCCGGCACAGCCGGTGCCGACGATGATGACATTCTCCATAGGGCCGCGAAGTAAACACGATCCCTGCGGCTCTGCGAAACCAATAATTCAGAGTCCGAGCGAGAGACTGGCGGGGAATCCGGCGGGGAGACGGACCGGTTTGCCTGTCGACACCTGAACGAGCGCCAGAGCCTGACGGGAGGAGGCGAGAACGGCATTGTCGGAGGCGCGGAGAACCTCGAATTCCACCCAAAACCGGATCCCACTCCACTCGGTCACCCGACCCTCGACTCGAAGGATTTCGCCGAGCTTGGCGGGGCGTTTGTAATCAATCTCGGTGCGGGTAACGACCGCATGGATGCCAGTGCGCTGGATTTCCTCAAAGTTCATGCCCATCTGGATCGCGAGCATCGTGCGGGCCGTCTCGATGAAGCGCAGGTAAACAATGTTGTGCACCACGCCGCCGGCGTCGGTGTCGAAATACATCACACGAACCTCGGTGGAGATGCGGCAGTTTTCAGGAATCGTCTGGTTCATGGCGCGAAGGCAATCACAAGCTTCGTTCGCCCGCGACGGATTTTTGTCACAGGTTCAAATAGCTGGTGCCGACCCACCGAGACACGAGGGCCTCCCATTCATTTGAGGAGGTGAGATCAAGCAGGCTCTGGTTGATTTTTTCAAAGTCCGGATGATTGCTTCTCACCGGAATCGCCATGAGCGAATTACGGATGGTAATTTCAGTGATCACGAATTTCTGTGCTGGGGAGGCCTTCGCAAATTGGCGTTGAAGATACTGTAGCGAAATTTTATCCGCCACGGTGGCATCTACTTCCTTTCGCATCATAGCTTGGAGTGCTTCTTCAATAGTTTCAAAGGGAACGACATTAACCCCGAAGCGGGCAGCCAGTTTTTCCAATTCGGAGCCCTTTAAAACCCCGCAGGTCATATTATGAAAATCCGAAAGTCTGTTGAACGAGTTGTTCAGCCGCGAGGCGGCCATGCTGGAGGCGACGGTGGCGGTGAATGCAGAAACGAGAAGCACGCCGACAAACATCCAGCAAATGGCGATGAATCGTCCCAATAAAGTCCTCGGGGTTTTATCACCGTAGCCGACCGTGGTCATCGTAACGGCGGAAAACCACAATGCGGCACCGATGCCATGGAGGCCGCCTTGGAAATGCCCCGCATGGTGGCGCCTTTCGACAAGCCACATCAGAAGGCTCACCACCAGCATTAATACCAAAATGCCAATGACAAATTGCCCGACAGTCCAATTCAAAAAATCATCGATCGCCTCAATCCAAAGAAACTTCCAGGGACGCTCTCGCACGGCAATGCCGACAGGTGAAATCAAGAAAGGCTGCGTAAAATCCATGACCTTCTCGTCATCGGCTGTGACACTGATCTCGCCGATGGCTGCATCAAGCGATCCGTTGGCTACGCCTTTGCGGATCATCTCAAAAGGAACCTCGACCAATTCGTATTCCAGCCCAGCTCGTGCGGCGACACTCTTCCACACTTCCACCGACAGGCCGGTCCAAGAACCGTCGGGATTTTTAAAACAGAACGGAGGTTTATCGTGGGCTCCGACTTTCAGCGGGGCGCTGTGAAGAGTTGTGGTGATGAAGAATAAAAACCACGCGAAGCGCAGGAGTGATCGTGCTTTGGAAGGGAGTGTCGAGAACATGGATGTCTGGGAAATTACTCTTGCCAAAATCGCTTCGCCATCCTGATTTCGATTTCGCTTCGGATCGGGGCGCGGTCTTGCCTAGGACATCGACGCGGGAAGCTCGAGATGGCATGTTTCGTCTCGAGCTTTAGCGACCTTCCAAGTGAAAGAATCAACGGCCATCGAACGAAAATTCATCCTGAGCGAAACGGTCCCTGTGCTTGCGAAGCCCAAGTCCAAGCCGCTTCAGATGGGGTGTCTCAGCGCGCATGGGAACCGCGAGGTTTTCGTTTGTCGGGTGGGCTCCTCGTTTTTTCTTAGGACCCGCGAGGGCCGCCAACGCTTCCGGCGCGAAGTTGATATTCCGCTTGGGAGGTCCCATTTTGAAGCTCTCTGGAAGCAAACCGAAGGCGCTCGGCTTGCGAAAACAACACGGCAATTTCACCAAGAGGGTTTGAGTTTTACGGTCGAGACCGTGCACGGCGGAAAGTTCACGCTGATCATGGCAGTCGTCCAGTTCCCAAAACCTCAGCTCGCGAAGTCCTTCAAGCCTCCGGTTTTTTTTGGTCAGGAGATCACGAATCTTTCCGAATACTCGGATGCCCATCTCGCGCTGCACGGAATCCCTCCGCTCCATAACGGGAAATCTCAGGCCGGCGCGTTGCCGTTTCTTTTTAAAAATGGCGTCCTGCACATCGTTCTGGTCACGAGTTCCTCGGGCACGCGCTGGATTGTTCCGAAAGGGGGATTGGAAAAACACATGACCCGCCAAGAAGTCGCTTTGATGGAGGCGGCGGAAGAGGCCGGAGCGATCGGAATCATCGAGCCGGGATTGAAAGCTGAATGCCGGATGGCGGATGGTCGAGCCTTGCACCTTTATCCCCTCCGGGTCTCCGCCCTTCTTCCCTTCTGGCCGGAGCGTTTGGCTCGCCGGAGAGTGGTTCTACCGATTTACAGGGCCATTCTGCGGATTCGCGATGTCGGTCTGACGCAAGCCATCCAACGAATGGCGCGTGATCTTGAGCCATAGAGGAAGGCCGGAGACGAGCTGTTCCTGAGCAAAACAGGCCTCGAAAAATACGGTCCAACTGGACGGAGCCCAAGTGGGTTTGGATAAAAAACTCGATCGAGAGATGTTTCGACCGAGCCAAGTTGGAAAAGAAGGGGCGGTGTGTTGACTTGGAAACCCAAGAAATCCACAACGCCCCATCCCGTGGCGCTTGAAGCGCCAGCTTACGACTTGTAGCGCAACCGCTTTTTGTGGCGGTTTTCTTTCATACGCTTGCGGCGTTTGTGTTTCGCGATTTTTGACTTTCTCTTCTTTTTAATGGAACCCATGGGTTTTCGGAACTGCGGTGGAAACTAGTAAACTAGTAGACAACTTTGTTGAGTGGATACTCGATGATTCCTTCTGCACCGAGAATTTTCAGGCTCGGAATCATCTCGCGGACGACTTTCTCTTCGATCACCGTTTCGATGGCGACCCATCCGGGTTGGGCCAAAGGCGAAACGGTAGGATTTCGGAGAGCGGGCAGAGCCTCAAGCAATTTTTTCAAATTTGACTCGGGCATGTTCATTTTGAGGCCGACGAGATCGCGGGCGGCGAGGGCTCCGCGGAGGAGCAGGGAGATGCGCTCGATCTTGCCGCGCTTCCATTCATCGCCCCAAGCAGAGTGGTTCGAATAGAGCGCCGGGTAGGACTCCATGAGCGTGTCCACGATGCGGAGCTTGTTGGCGCGGAGCGAGGATCCGGTCTCGGTGATGTCCACAATGGCATCGACGAGATCAGGGACTTTCACCTCTGTGGCGCCCCAAGAAAATTCGACCTCGGCGTTGACTCCGGCCTTTTCAAAAAATCGTTTCGTGATGCCAACCGCCTCGGTGGCGACGCGTTTGCCTTCCAGGTCGCGGGTCGATTTGATCGGGGAATTCTCCGGAACCACGAGCACCCAGCGGGTGGGATTCGAGGTCGCTTTGCTGTAGGGGAGCTTAACGATCTCGCGGATATCGGAGGCATTTTCCTGCACCCAGTCGTAACCTGTAATGCCGCAATCGAGGTAACCATGTTCGATGTAGCGGCTGATCTCCTGGGCGCGAAGAAGGCGAATGCGGAGCTCGGGATCGTCCACGGAGGGACGGTAGGAGCGGCTTGAACCGGAAATGGAATAGCCCGCCTTCGCGAAGAGAGCGATGGTCGGCTCCATGAGGCTTCCGGAGGGAAGGCCGATGGTGAGAAAATTCGAATCCATATTATCAGTGGACACTAATCAAAAGCGCGCGGGCGCCGGCATAAAAAAATTCTTAACGGCGTCGGGAATTTCGGCCCCCTCGGAAACTTGGGCGTCCATCCATTCTCGGCTCGGTCTTGGGCTGCTTGGGTGCCGTGACCACATCACCGTTTTTTGGGATTTGAAATCCTTCGAGTGTGAGGCGTTCGATCCGCTGGCCAATGAAGCGCTCGATGGCGGCGAGTTTTTTCATGTCCTCGTGCGTAACGAGCGTGAAGGCATCCCCTGTCTGATTCGCGCGGCCGGTGCGGCCGATGCGGTGGACATAATCCTCGGGGTGCTGCGGAATGTCGTAGTTGATGACATGGCTGACCCCCGCGATGTCGATGCCGCGAGCGGCGATGTCGGTGGCAACCATGACCTCGTATTTGCCGGACTTGAAGCCGTGCAATGCTTCGATGCGCTGATTTTGGGAGCGGTTCGCGTGTAGGACGGCAACGGCGTGATTATTGGCGCGGAGCTTCTTCGCGATCTTGTCCGCACCATGCTTGGTGCGGCTGAAAATAATGGCGCTTTGGAAGTCGACGCTATTGAGGAGCGCCAGGAGGAAGTCGAACTTCCGGGCGGGATCGACCGTGTAAACGGCATGCTTCACGATCGAGGCGACCGAGCGAGCAGCGCCGATTTCGATCCTCACAGGATCACGCAAAGCCCAGTTTGCCAACTCGGAGATTTCGGGCGGTAGGGTGGCGGAAAAGAAAAGGGTCTGCCGGTTTTTTGAAATCTTGGAAATGATTCGACGCATCGGCGGCAGGAAGCCGACATCGAGCATGCGGTCCACCTCATCGAGAACGAGGATTTGGATGTCATCGAGGCGGACGGTTCCCTGCTGCATGTGATCCTCCAAACGGCCTGGCGTGGCGACAAGGATGTCGACGCCCTCTTTGAGCATCGTTCGCTGGGCTCCGTAGCCGACCCCGCCAAAGACGCAACCGACGCGGAGATTGGTAAAGCGGGCAAAGTCGCGGAAGGCCGTTTCGACTTGCATCGCGAGTTCCCGGGTTGGCTCTAGAATGAGGCAGCGGCAACGCCCGCGCGCGTCGAGCTTTTGGAGAATGGGCAGGGCAAAAGCAGCCGTCTTGCCGGTGCCGGTCTGGGCCGAGGCAATGAGGTCGCGCCCTTCGAGGGCAGGTGGAATCGAGCGGAGTTGGATCGGAGTGGGATCCGTGTAACCCATGGCCTCAACGCCCTGCAAAAGTGGCTTGGAAATCCCAAGCTTGGAAAATGGCATAGGCGCGCAAGCTGGGGCCGGGCTTGCCGGGTGTCAATGCGGCGGATTTTTTCTACAAGCTCTTGCCGGGCTTGCTAGGATTCGGGCGTGAAAATCCTCGGTTTTCTAGTCGTTGTTCTGGTGTTTTTTTTCCCTCTCGCTGCTCGGGGGGATTTGGAAACCCATGCCCGCTGGCTGGCTGCTCAGGGAATTGGTTATTCCCGCCCTTGGCTTCCACCTGGTGAGACAAAGCCTTGGTCGATGGATTGCTCGAATGCGGCTCGTTGGCTCCACCGTGAGCATCGCGGCGAAATGCTGCCCCGCACGAGTTCGGATCAATATTTGCTCTTCCGCAAAAAAGGAAAATTCCAGAAAGCGAAGCCCGATGCGAATCGGTTGATGAAAACCCTGCGTCGGGGTGATCTGCTTTTCTGGGAGCACACTTATCGTCCCGTCCGTAAGCCGCCGATCACCCATGTGATGGTCTATCTCGGCCGCGATCCGCAGGGGAGGATGTGGATGGCTGGTTCGCAGGGTTCTCGCGGAGTGGGGGTCTATGAATTTCGCCCGAAGATGAAAATGGGCAGCTACCCGTGGTTCCTTTGGTTTCGCCGAGAGGGGAAATTCGTCGGCTATGCGAGGCCTTGATCGAAGGCCAGCAAGGCTTCGCGAACGGCGGTCTGGTTTTTCTGAAGGAATGCAAATTCCTCTGCGAGTGACTGCAAATCCTCGGGGGTTTTTTTAAAGGCCCGAAGTCGTTCATCAGCGGTGGCAAGGCGCTTTTCGATTTCCTCTTTGAGGGTCAGTAAGGTGTCCCTTTGATTGAGGATTTCCTTTTGCAAGGCCGCGCGGGCGAGGGGATGCGAGAGGGAGGATTTCCTGGCGGCGAGTTCGGTGGCTTGGCGCGTGGCATCTCCGACTTGGAGAAAAAAATCCCAGTCCTGATGGGGCTGGTTGGTTGGCTGATGATCTGGAAATTCCAGCGCGAGAAAGTGGCGGATGCGAAGTGCCGGGTTTTGCAGAATGCGGCGCGCCTCGTTCAGGACCGTGGGGGAGGAATCGGCTGAAGCTTCGGCGGCCATCAAGGCGTGGTGGCGTTGTTTTAATTCTTCGGCATCCAGCCACGGAGAGCGGGGAAGGCCGAGAACGGCGAATAGATCGGTCACGCCGCAAAGCTCTCCCCGCAGGAGCAGTGCGCCACGGCGTTTGGATTCGTGACTTTAAAGCCCCCTTTTTGGAGGTCCTCGCTGTAGTCGAGTTCCGAGCCGCTAACAAAAAGCGCGCTCTTGGGATCGACCACCACGCGGACCTGATTGGACTCAACCATGATGTCGCGGTTGGCGGGGCCATCAACGAGATCCATTTTGTATTGGAGGCCCGAGCAGCCACCGCCGATGACGGCCACACGCAACGCGCCTTGGGGCCTTCCTTGTTTGGTCAGGAGCGAGCGGAGGCGCTGGCTGGCGCCGTCGAGAACACGAATGAGTTTTTCGTTTCCGATCCGGTATTGGACTCCATCCATGTCAGAACGGGCCGAACAAAAAGCTGGGGTAGCCCCACTCACCGGGGAATCCGTAGTCGAACGGCGGCGCGCCCCAAAAGAGAGGGTCGTTAAAATACGGATTGTTCTCCCACTTTGATCCGCCGAGTTGGTTGCGCTTGGTGGCTTCGTAGTAGCCGATCGACTGGCCGAGGTAGTTCACGAGGGTCGAGCCGCAGCCGGCGTCACTGAGTTGCTCGAGCTGTGCGGTGGTGAAGCGGTAGGGGGCATGGGTGCTCTTGAGGTAGGCGACCACGGCCTTGTCCGACACATTGACTTTCACCAGAGCGAGGATGTCGTCGAAATCTAGCACACGGCCGTGCTGGATGCGCTTGACCGTGGCTGAGGGCACTCCGCGCTGGAGGAGTTGGGAGAGGGCGGATGTGGGCGGGTTCGCTTGGAAAGGAGCCGTGGCGCAGGAGGAGAGGAAAAGGAGCGGGAGAATGGCGAGTGAGAGAAGTCGTTTCATGACGGCGGGTTTATTGGGTGCAGGTGCGGAGTTGTTCAAGGGAATTCATGGCGCGGCCGGAGTCAATCGATTCTCCGGCGAGAGCCCAGGCTTCGGTTAACGAGGGCGCTAGGCCGGCAACGGTGAGTGCCGCGGCGGCGTTGAGCTGGACGGTCTGACGCTTTGGACCGCGATCGGTGGAGTCGAGAATCGCCAAGAGAATCCTGGCATTGGTCGTGGCATCGCCACCGAGAAGGTCGGATGCGGAGATGTTGGATAATCCGAAATCCGCAGGATCGATCTCGAATTCCCCCATGCCGGCGGCATCCACGAAATGGACTTTGGTTTTTCCAAGAGGTGAAACCTCATCAACCCGCAGCCCCTCGGGACCTGTTCCATGAACGGCCCAAGCCCGATGGCGGCCGAGTTTTTGGAAGACTCCGGCGTAGGTCGCGAGCAAGGAGGGATCGAAGACCCCGGAAAGTTGGAACTCTGGTCGGGCGGGATTGAGAAGTGGGCCAATGATGTTGAAAACACTGGCCTGACCTTGCTGCGCGAGGAATTGGCGGACGGGCACGACGGCCTTGAATGCGGGATGGCAGGCGGGTGCGAAAAGGAAACAGCATCCAGCTCTATCAAGCGGGATAGCGGCGCGATCGGGCGGGAGATTGATGTTCACGCCGAGGGCTTCCAGCACATCGGCTCCGCCAGATTTGGAGGTGATGCCTCGGTTGCCGTGTTTCACGACAGAAGCCCCGGCACCTGCGGCGACAAACATGACAGCAGTCGAGATATTGAAGAATCCGGCCCGGTCCCCGCCTGTCCCGCAGACATCGAGTCGGGCTTTTCCGGAGAAGGGAAGCTGCACGGCGTGGCCAAGCAAAACCTCAACGAATTGTGCAATCTCCGCCGGTGTTTCCCCGCGCCGGTGGAGGGCTGAAAGAAAAGCCGCGCGATCCTCAACGGGGTTGGCGGCATCGAGCAAAAGCGCGCAGGCGAGTTCGATCTCCGGTTGGGTCAACTCCGCGCCGTCCGCTACTTTTTGAAGGAGTCCAGGGAGGTTCATTTTTAACGAATGAGTCCCCAGCGACTGCTGACAGGCCAATAAACCAAGAATCCCTTGCCGGCGACATTGCGCTCAGGAACGACGCCCCAATCGCGGCTGTCGCGGGAGTGGTAGCTATTATCGCCAAGGGCGAAGTAGCTGCGTGGCGGAAGGGTAAAGGTCGCTGTGGGCGTGCCGAGATAGCGGAAGGGTGGGCCGCTCTGGCCGCCGTTCGAGTAGCCTTGATAGCCGTCCTTCATCGACATCACGCGTTGAAGCATCGGTTGCGCCGCAGTTTTTCCATCGATGAAAAGATTTGGCGGATCGATGCGGAGCGAGTCGCCCGGCATGCCCGCGAGGCGCTTGATGTAATGCTGGGAGCCCATTTCGGGATCGAGCCCGGCCTCGATTTCCCGGATGCCCGTGGTTTTAAAAACGAACACATCGCCGAGGCTTGGCTTGATGAAATTGTAGACGACCTTATTCACGAAAATCTGGTCTCCGGTATTGATATGACCGCGAGCGATGACTTCCCCAGCGGCATATTCGCGGCCGGGCAGGATTCGGAAATATCGCATCAGCGGATCGCGGGGTGCAAAAACCGTGTAGCTGTGACGACGGCCGATGATTTTCGTGAAGGTGAAAAAATTCAGGTAGGTTTTTTCTTCCAGGTTCACGACGACATCTTCCTCTTTGGCGCGGAGGTCGAGGTGGTGACGGCCCCGGACGACCAGATCGAAGGCGCGAACGACCAAATTGGGCGACGGACTTTCCGTAGGCACACCGACAATGCCGTAAAGCGTCGGTTGCATCGAGCCGGTGGGAATGCGGAAGGGTTGGAGGAAATAGGCTTTTACGCCTGCGGCAAAAACAATCGCCACGACGAGGACTTCGATGTTTTCGCGGAGGCCGGCGTTTTTAAGGGGCGGCACGCTTTTGCCGATCAAGTCATCGAGATGGCGCATGCTCTTCGAGACTTCCTCGCGGTCGCGGCGTCGCATGGTGGAGCGGAGTTCCTCGATGCCCTTTTCGATCTCGGAAACGCGGGATGGCGCCAGGATATCTCGTTTGTAAGCGAGGAATTTTTTCGCTCCCTGGAGGTAGTGGTTTGCCTCTTTGAGGTAGCGCGGGGTGAAGAAAAACATGACGGGCTATTAGCTGGTTCGGAGGACTTGGATGAAGGCCTCTTGGGGAATGTTCACGCTGCCCACGGCCTTCATGCGCTTTTTGCCTTCCTTCTGTTTCTCAAGGAGTTTGCGTTTGCGGCTGATGTCGCCGCCGTAGCATTTCGCGGTCACATTTTTGCGGAGGGCGCTCACGCTTTCTCGGGCGATAATCTTGCCGCCGATGGCCGCCTGAATAGCGACTTGGTAGAGTTGTTGCGGGATGACTTCCTTGAGCTTCGAGGCGAGGGCACGGCCGCGGAATTCGGCTTTTTCGCGATGGACGATGCAGGAGAAAGCATCCACCGGCTCGTTGTTCACGAGCATCTCAAGCTTCACAAGTTTGGCGGGTTTGTAGCCGGCCTGCTCGTAGTCCATCGAGCCGTAGCCTCGGGTGATGGATTTTAATTTGTCCACAAAATCCACGAGGATTTCGTTCAGAGGAACCTCGGTCCGGAGCATGACGCGCTTGGTATCGATCGACTCTGTGTGGGAAACCTCGCCGCGTTTTTCCATGATGAGCTGCATGACCGGCGAGATGTATTCGTTCGGAATCATGACGAAGCAGCGGACCATCGGCTCGCGGATTTCCTCAATCACACTGGGGTCGGGAAGTTGGTCCGGATTGTCGATACGGAGGACTTCCCCGTTCGTGCGCTCCACCTCGTAGATGACCGAGGGGTAGGTGGCGATGATGTCCATGTCGAACTCGCGGCGAAGGCGCTCGAGGATGATCTCCATGTGGAGCAGACCGAGGAATCCACAACGGAAGCCAAAGCCAAGGGCGATGCTGGACTCGGCCATGAATTGGAACGCGGCGTCGTTGAGTTGAAGTTTGGCGATGGCGGCTTTGAGGCGTTCGAAGTCGGCGGTGTTGATCGGGTAGATGCCACTGAAGACCATGGGTTGAACGAGCTGAAAGCCGGGGAGCGGCTTTTCGGCTGGTTGGCGCGCGCTGGTGAGTGTGTCGCCGACCTTCACCTCGGCGGAGGTTTTGATGTTCGCAATGACATAACCGATGTCACCGGCGACGAGTTTTTCGCGGGCAAAAAATTTGGGCTGCTGGGGCTTGAAGACGCCGACCTCCTTGACCTCGTAGTTGGCGTTGGTGGACATGAGCTTCACGGGGTCGCCTGCTTTGATGGAACCCTCAAAGACACGAGTGTAAATCACCACACCTCGGTAAGCATCGAAGTGCGAGTCGAAGGTGAGCGCCTGCAGGCGGTTTTCGGATTTGCCGGAAGGATGGGGGATGCGCGCAACGACGGCTTCTAGGATTTCCTCAATGCCGATGCCCGCCTTGGCGCTGGCGAGAATCGCTTCATCGGCCGGGATGGCGAGAATGTCCTCGAGTTGCTTCTTCGCCATTTCGACATCGGCGTTTGGCAGGTCGATTTTGTTGATGACCGGAATGAGTTTGAGGCCCTGCTTCTCCGCGAGATGGACATTGGCAACAGTCTGCGCTTCCACGCCCTGAGCGGCATCGATGATCAACAGTGCCCCCTCGCAGGCAGCGAGCGAGCGGGACACCTCGTAGGAAAAGTCCACATGGCCCGGGGTGTCCGAGAGGTTGAGTTTATAGTTAGTCCCGTTTTTGGCCGTGTATTCCATCGCGATCGGGTGGGCTTTGATCGTGATGCCGCGCTCGCGCTCGAGGTCCATGGCGTCGAGGAGTTGCTCCTGAGACTCTCGTTTTTGGATAGTCCCCGTGGCCTCCAGCAAACGGTCGGAAAGGGTCGTCTTGCCGTGATCAATGTGGGCGATGATGCAGAAATTGCGCGTGTTCTCGATAGCCATGAAAAGTCGGGAAATATCCGCGAGCCGTCGAGAAGGGTCAATCTCCGCGTTCGGAGCAAGGATTTGCGCTGACGGCGGACGGCGTGGTTTCTATGCTTTCAGCCGATCCAATGAGCGAAGAACCGAATCCCGATTTCAAAGAAGCACCCCAGCCGCCTTTTCGCTGGAATGGCAAGGTGCTTCAGATGGTGAGTCTCGTGCTGGTGGCCCTAGCCTTGCCGATGACGATTGCCATTTATGGCATTCGCAACATTCGAAAAGTCTCCGAACCGATTCCCGATGCGGTGGGGTTGCGGGCGATTTTGGAAAATGTCGTGGATGAGACATGGCAGGCTCCGGTTCTTGAAGGCGCAGCCCGGATTTCCCTGCGGGAGGTTCCGAATGGTGAGGCGTGTTTGAAGGCCGGCGAGACGATCCAAAACCTCGTGCGAAATTGTGGAGGTGTGGTCTTGACTCCCGAGAAAATCGAATCAGGCGGCACGCGGTGGTTGGTTCAAATTCCCGGAGATCGAGTGGCTGTATTTGAGACGGAGCTGACAGAGGCGGGTTTTTCCTCCCCCAAGGGTGGTCGTGGTGGCGAGTCCGTTTTTTTCTCCATTGAAATCCCAATTTCCCGCTGAGGATTTTTTGATAACCAAGTCACCGCTTGCAATGGGGGCAAACCCGCCTTTATTGGACACCAATATGGTAGCCAACGAGCAAGCCTTGGCAAAATTGCTGGGCGATGATGACCCGACAACCGTCCTGCTCGTCAAACAACAACTCGCCGTGATGGCCGAGGACAATCCGGGACTCGTCGAGGATTTGGCAAACGGTGAGTGTCCTGCCACCCAGCGCCACGCCAGAGAAATTCTCCACGAACTTCAAGCCCGCGATGCCAGCGACGACTTTTTGCTTTTGTGTCATCTCGGAGGAGATCGCTTCGACATTGAAAAAGCCGCCTGGCTCCTCTCCCGCGCCCTTTTGCCGGAGGTGCCGACCGCGCCTTACGAGGAATTGGTCAACGAGTGCGGGATCGAATTTCTCTCTCGCATCCACGGAGCCGTGACGAATGAAGACCGGATCCACTTGCTCGGCGAACTCCTCTCCGGCGAACTTCATTTCGCCGGCAATGCCGACTGTTACTACTGCGAGGAAAATTCCCTCCTCCCCCGGTTGATTTCCACCCGAAGGGGAATCCCCATCAGTCTGTCGCTTCTTTACATGATGATCGGTGCGCGGGCGGGCATGAAAATCGATGGCATCAACCTCCCTGGCCACTTCATCGCGCGGCACGGAGATCTTTTTTTCGATCCCTTCCACGGCGGGCGGATTCTTCAGCGGGAGGATTTGCGCAGCATTCTCTCCCGACAGGGAATTGAGTTGAAGGACAGCCATCTGCAGCCTGCATCGCCTCGCCAATTCCTCATGCGCATCCTCGCCAATCTTCTTTATGTTTACGATCTCGACGGGGACACCGAGCGTCACGGCATGGTGAAAAGCTGGATGGATGCCTTGGCTTGCGGGCTCGTGGTGAAATGACCGTCGAGGTTCTGAACATCGGCACGGAGTTGCTTCTTGGTAGCGTGCAAAACACCCACGCGGCTTGGATCGCGCGCCAAATTTTCCCACTCGGTCTTCGCTTGGCGCGCCAAACGACGGTTCCCGACGGGCCGGCCATTCGCGATGGAGTGCTGGAAGCCTGTGGCCGCGCGGAGGTGCTGTTCGTCACAGGCGGCCTGGGGCCCACGACAGATGACATCACTCGCGAAGTGATTGCGGAACTTCTCGGTAGAAAACTTCAGCCTGACCCCGCGATCCGAGCTCACATTGAGTCCCGGCTCGCCGCGCGCGGATACCAACTCGTCGAGCGCATGCTCCGCCAAACAATGGTCCCCGAGGGCGCCGAGGTTTTGCCGAACCCGAACGGCACCGCACCGGGTCTTTATATTCCCTCCGTTTCGCAACCCTCCTGGGCGACGCCGCATTTTTTCCTGATGCCCGGCCCGCCGCGCGAGTTGCAACCGATGTTTTCCGACTTCGTGCTTCCTCGATTGAGCGCACTCGCTGCCGGGATCGAGGCCAAGGAATGTCGGATTTATCGAGTGGTCGGCCTTGGCGAAAGTGCGGTCGAAAAACTCATCGGTCTCGAACTTACTGCAAATCCTGCTCTGGAGGTCGGCTACTGCGCGCGGCCGAACGAAGTCGATTTCCGCCTGATTGGCGCGAGGGAGACCCTCGATGCCGTGGAACCGCGTGTGATCGAAGTCCTCGGCGCGAATCTCGTTTCCGCGAAAGGCGAGGGGATCGAGGAATGGATCGTGTGCGAACTCAAGCGGCGCGGCCTCACGCTCACCACGGCAGAATCCTGCACCGGCGGGCTTTTGGCGGATCGTGTGACCGATGTTTCGGGAGCGTCGGAGGTTTTCCACGAGGGATTCGTCACTTACTCGAACAAGGCCAAGAGCGAACTCCTCGGAGTCCCGGCGGAGTTGATCGAGCGTCATGGTGCCGTGAGTGCGGAAGTCGCTAGGGCCATGGCCGAAGGGGCGAAACATCGAGCTCAGGCTGATTTTGCCTTGGCGCTCACCGGCATCGCTGGCCCGGGCGGCGGAAGCGCGGAGAAACCCGTGGGGCTCGTCCACATCGCCCTAGCCCGCCCCGCCGCTGAAACGCTCCTCCTCGAACGCTGCTATCCCGCAGACCGGGCGACTTTCAAGCGACTCGCCACTCAAGCCGCCTTGGACCTCCTCCGCCACGAATTGCTCGGAGTTTGACTGAAAAGCTCACACTAAGGCGC
>CALFPA010000031.1 GCA_937919825.1 uncultured Spartobacteria bacterium
GTGGTTTTTTTCGCAAGAAAATTTGGCAAAGGTGCGGCAGGATGAAGAGGGAAATCAAGCCATCGATGAGCAATCCCAACGCACAGGTCCTCCCGAGTGCCGAAAGCCCCATATTACTCGCGAGGCCCAGCGTGGCAAATCCCGCCATGCTTGAGGCACAGCAGAGAAAAATCACTGCAGAAAGCTGCCTTTGAGCGGCTTCAACATTATGAAAGCGTTTAAATGACAGCAAGATCAAGATACAGTAGTCGGTTCCAGTCCCCAACAAAAGAAGGACAGCCGCGAGATTGAAGAAACCCCATTTCATGTCAAGCCAGGACATGACGCCGGCCAAACACGCAAGAACAAGAAAAGTCGTCAGTAGAAAGAGCGCAATCGCGCGCCAATCCCTCAACGCGATGAAAAGGATCCCCAGAATCCCTCCCAAAAGCCACAGAGAGACCTCCAGAATCTCTGCGGGTAGGGTTTTTTGCAGTTCTGCACCCAGTGCCGCCCAACTGACCAAATGAACACCAGGAGACGCGAGAGATTCCACAAGGGCTTCTTCTTTCCCGCTGGCGGGATCCACGATGCCCAGCGCAAGGCATTGGTCTGGGCCGTGACGAGCGATGCGCCGCAGAATCCAAGCACTTGCCTCATCAGTTGGCCAGATGGGCACCGGGGCGTCTTCCCAAAGCGCGGCGCGTTGAAATACTGACTCGGAAAGCAGGAAGGCCTCTTTCGTAAAAGCGGATTCCAAAAGTTGATTTTTCAAGCGAGGGGATTCCTTTGCCAACCAATTTAACGATTTCAGGTTAGCATCCTGATTTTCTCCATGGGGCCAAATCGGGAGTGGTAAAAAAAAGCTACGAATTTCCCCACGCTGCTCCGCGGATTCGAGGACATTCTCGACATTCAGCAAGCGCGCATGGACTTCGTCCTCATCTTGGCCCGTAACGATCAAACTCAGAAAGCCACGGTCGTCTTGGAGGCGCTGATGGATTTTCTCCAAGGCATTATGCGATTCGCTGTGTCTGGGGCGAAAGGTGGCTGCAGAAAAATCCGCCTCGGGCAACCCTTTGAAAATCAGAGACCCAAGTGACACACCTACAAGGATCAGCGTAACCCACAGCCCGCCACGAAGAAATTTTGCTGAAGCAAAAACTCCCTCCAACCGAGAGGTCGGCGCGGGGGCAGAGGCTCGTTTTTTCATCCATAGCGCCAAGGGAGCAAATAGCCCCAGCATAACCACAGCGCCAATGCAAACCCCTATCCCAACCATACTTCCCAGCTGCGAAAGGCCGGGGAGGCTGCTAAAATTCAGAGCAAAAAAAGCGGCGGCTGTCGTACCCGATGTCCAAAAAATACTTTGCAGACAATCCCACTGCAGAGATCGAGTATTTCCGCTGTGAGTTAGGGACTTTTGATAAATAAAAAAACCGTAATCCACACTCAGACCAATCATCACGGAGGCGAATCCCGCTCCGATTACCGTAAGCTCATTGAGGAGCAACCCAGCTGCTCCGAGTGTCAGGATAAAGATCAACTGCAACATCAGGAGCAACGCGATCAATGGAAGGAACCTTCGATAACAAATCCAAAAGATCAACCCGATGAGCAGCAAAGCGATCGGGGCGGATAGGGCCATGTCCCGCTGCATGTCTTTGGAAATCTCGGCCACAAAGGCGGGTTCCCCCGTGTAGCCCAGCTGGACTTGATTTTTGGCAGCGATCGGAGCGCAGAGGGATTTGATTTGATCAATCCACACGCCCATTTCTTGGTAGTTCGCAAATTCCGAATTAGCATGCACATAGACGATTCGGAACAGTCCATCTTTCGAGGAAAATTCCGACTGCCCGGACATCTTGGAAAAGACACCCTCGCTCAAACCGCCCAGAATTCGGTAGGGATCGTAGGGCAAGATGGCCATTTCGAGGGGGTCCATCGTGGAATTCAAGCGCTCGACGGTTTCTTCCAGCGTCGATTGGGCATTCGCAGGCGAAAGATTTTCCAGAATCTCCTGGGTTTTCTCGGGCTTCTGGTTGATGAGCAGAAAAGTCAGGAATTCTGTCAACCGCTCGGGCTTGGCATCCCACGGCGCTTCGGCTACCGCCGTTTTCACCAAATCCTGGCGCTGACTCAACATCGTTGCCATCTCTCCGGCAGCGTGTTCTGCTTGCTCTGGGGTCAATCCCTCCACGATGATAATCAGCTCCTCGGGAAGCGCGAAATTTTTGAGAAAGAGGGAAAGACCCTCCACTTGCTTGAGATGCGTGGGGAGAAGCCGAAGAATATCGACATTAAAACTGATTCTGGAAATCCCCTCCCAGACAAACAAAACCAACAACAGCGAAAAAAATGCGGCGGCAACCGCTTTCTTAGGTTTCATCATCGATTTTGAAACCCGACAGATCGTATTCGAAAACGGAACTGTTTAATTTGGAGTTGATACGAACATTGCTAAAATCCGTCCTCATCGAGGATCCGTCTTTAGTTAGGAATTCAAAGCCAATCCATTGTCCTGATTCGGCGAGGAAATCCAGGCGAATCGCGGTAAGATTTTTGGCGATGGCGGGATCTTTGGGAAGCATTTCCAAGCGATAGGCATTCCCGATGGGTTTGAGGGAGAGGATGTTCATGTGCTTGCAGAAATCCTCCACACTTTGATGGGAATTCAGGTCCATCATTTTCAAAAACTCTGTGGCGCCCATGGTTTTTTTGGAGTCAAAGGCCACTTTCTCAGCGCGTTTTTGAGGAATTTTTAAGATGGTCGCTCCATCGCGGGAGCCGAGGATAATCGTCTTTGGCGGATCGCCGAGTTCCCAGCGGAATTTACCCGGCATCTCGAACCAGAATCGCCCCTTGATTGTGACGGGGCTCTTCAGTGTTCGAAAGGATCGATTCTGAATAAAATCTGCGGAAATGGAACGGACTTTCTTTTGAGCAGCAAAGCAACTTTTCAGCGGTTCCAGATTCAATGCGGGGTCTTGTCCTTTCGCATTGATGGAAATCGCAAGAACAGCCAGCGCGAAATAGCAACAGCGCGAAAAATAAGTGATCAAATACTTCACGAGGATTGCGGCTTTGTGATTTCTCGACTGAGGGTGATTTTGCCTCTGGCGACGGCTCGACCGGAGGCGGAACACTCGATCGAGCAAATCGCCAGCGGGCCGAATTCTTTTTCCAGGAGGACTCTCGTTTCCAAGGTTTCTCCGGGTGATATCGGCGTGAGGATGCGAAATTGGTCGATGCTGGCGAGAAAGACCGGCGTGGTGGGATTTTTGCCATCGCCCATCAGGAGCACCCCGGCGGCTTGGGCAGCACATTCCACGACCAGCACGGCGGGCATGAGCGGATTCCCTGGAAAATGATCCGCAAAAAATCCCGCCGAGGGATCGAGAAATTTCCATCCCATTCCTTCGGCTGGGCCGGTTTTTTCAAACCGATCGATGAAGCGGAATCCGGGGCCGTGGGGCGTGAGAGGTTGGTTGGAGATCATACGCGACAAGCCATGGGTGAGAAATGATACCATTGCTCGGGAGCTTGCCCAAATAATGGAACAAGTTCCTCTGCAATTTTCTGGGTGAAATGCTCGAGCGTCTCCGTGCGCCCCGCCTCCAACCATTGCGGAAGGATCGGTGGACACGCATCGATTCTGTATTTCCCATCCGCCTGAGTGGAAATTCCCACCGGAACGATGGGGCAATTCGCCAAAAGGGAAATCAAAACCGGGGCGCTGGAGAATAGAATATGGCCATGGGGCGCAGGGACTTTCACTCCACTGCCATCGTAGGGGCGATCGATCAAAGTGGCGACGAATGCACCCGCGTTGATGGCCCTGACGATTTCGACCACAGAAAAGACATCCTTGCCGACCACCACGGTTTTCACGCCCCATCGGGCACGAAAGTCAGCACGCCATTGGGTGAGCTCGGGATAGGGCTCTGGCAATGTCAGAGCCGTCACAGGAAAACCCAACTCCGCCATCACCAAGCCACCCATTTCAAAAAAGCCAAAATGTCCCGTCACGAGCAGGCACCCCTTGCCGCTTTCGTGAGCTTTTTTCAAGTGCTCAAACCCGTATTTTTCCCCTAACAAATCCTTCAAAGTTCCCGGCTCGGCCAAAGCGAATCGGCCAAATGTGGCAATGCACTCGGCTTGGTTGACAAATAATTTGCACGCATTGAAAAAGCCTGCCTTTTTGGGATTGAAAAGCGCTAAATTTGACCGCACCGCAGCCATGGTGTCGGGATGGCTTAAGGCATAGCCGAGCGCGATGGTTCGGGTAAAAACCCACGACCCCGGGGGTCCTAATAGTTTCCAGCCAAATACAATGAGATCAAAAATATTGGCGGAGTAGAGTTTCCTGTAAAACCACCGATTTCGATAGTCCCCGCGACGAGCGGCCATCACGGCGTATCCGCTTAAGGCCAACCCACAAGCGATGAAAATCACCCAGTATGCCATGCTTAAATGAATTTTTTGTGAACCATTCTCTGATCCCTTGGAGGCGATTCTACCTCAACGAAGGGATAGACGGTGCGATGGGGATGATTTTTTGAAGTCGGCAAATCCATTGAAAGGCCAGAAGTCGAAGCTTGTCGAAGCTATTCAATTTTGTCTCACCGCCAACCAACCTCGCCATGCTGAGGGGAATTTGCAGGAAGGGCGAGGGATTCATAAAAACCTCGAATCCCGCACGATCATAAAACACTTTGATGATCCGGGTGTATTGGTGCATCCATCGGGAAACTTGGAATGTGTAGATAAAACGATCCCAGCGCGATAAGCCTCTTCCCTCTTTTTTTGCGCGGGAGATTAATGCAGCGGCTCGGATTCCGGACTTGAGAGCGATCATAACGCCGGAAGAAAAAATTGGATCGATAAATCCAGCGGCATCTCCTGTGAGAATGATACGGCGCTTGGCAAAGGTGGGAAATTTCCAGCTATAGTCTCCAGTGGCTTTGAGCTGGCCTAGTTGATTGGAATGGCGCATTCGGTCCGCGACCTCGGGAGCCGCTTGCAAGGCTTGCGCGAAGATTTCCTCAAGGTCTTTCTTGCCATGGTCGCGTAGTTCGCTGGATGGAATGACAAGGCCCACGGAGGTTTTATTATTTGCCAAGGGAATCAACCAAAACCAACCGCTTTTGATTCGGGCTATAGTGATATGGCCCTCGGCTTTTCCTCCATTGCGGAGAACATTTTCGAAATGACCATAGATCGCGACTCGGCGATTTTTTTGAGGGCGTTTTCGGGGAATTCTCAGAAATTGGCCGGCAAAAGCGCTGCGTCCGCTGGCATCGACAATCCAGCCGGTTTCAATCTTGAAGGCTCCGGATGGTCCTTCACAAAGGACCTTCATCGTCGCGGTGTCGGGATTCTCCACACCAACGACCTTTGTTTCTTCCATGACCTGACAGCCGCTCTCGCGGGCGTTATCCAAAAGCAATTCGTCGAATTTCGCTCGCTCGACTTGGTAGGTGTATTCCAGCGCGGGACCGAGATTCTGACCAAACCAGAATCTTCGCAGGCGGGATTTATCTGCCGTGCAGAATTCCGCGCCGTATTTTCGCATGAATCCGGAGCTTTCCAC
>CALFPA010000032.1 GCA_937919825.1 uncultured Spartobacteria bacterium
TGGGGTGATCCGTAGGGGAGATAGAGGAAAAACGGCGTGTTCTTGTCCTTAGCTCGCTCGTCGAGGTAGGCCACCGCTTTTTTGGTGAGGCGGGGCAGCATGTTGATTGGATCGTCATGCTCGACCACGGCGTCGTTTTCGATCACGCACTCCATGTCTGCAGCGTGGTGAAACCCGTGGAAGTAGTCGAATCCCCGGGTGGTGGGGCCGTCGGGGATTTTGGATCCAACGGGAGCGAGGCCGCGCGGAACCTTGCGTTCATCGAGGTTCGCTCCGGTCTTGGGATCGGTGTAGAGGAAGTTGAGATGCCACTTACCGAGGATGGCTGTGTGGTAGCCTTGGGACTTCAGGAAACTGGCCACTGTGGGCCGGTCGGCCGCGATCAGATCGGGGGCGAATCCTTGAACGACTCCACGCTGGAGGGTGGTGCGCCACGGGTATCGCCCGGTCATGATGCCATAGCGTGTCGGTGTGCAGACGGATGAGGCGGAGTGGGCGTCGGTGAAGACCATCCCGGACTTGGCCAAGGCATCGAGGTGCGGTGTGGGGATTTTGCCTCGCTCGGGATTGAGGCAATGCACATCCCCGTAGCCAAGATCGTCGCAAAGGAGGACAATGATGTTGGGTTTGGCTGTGTCTGCCGCACGGGCCAAAGCGGCGGCGCACAACAAAGCGATGATGGTGAGAATTGCTCTTATCATTTCTTATTTTTTCCTTCGTTTTCCACCGGCAAGTCGAGTGCCGCGCCGGCATCTCCTTGTTCCTTCATCCAGGCTTGGAGGCGATCCTCCAAATCGCGGCGGGTGCCGGCCAAGTCGGGGCGGTCTGCGAGGTTGGTGAGTTCCCACGGGTCGGCGGCGACATCATACAACTCAACCGCCGGGCGCTTCAGGAAACGGTTCATAAGGGCAGCGGACGGGGCGTCGCGCTTCGCAGCCTCGACCCAGGATTGCCAGTAGTTCCCGCAGGCGGAACTCATGATGTGCTTGTTCTGGAATTCAGAGTCGGGGGCGAGGTTGCGAATCAGTTTGTATTGCCCCGAGCGGATGCTGCGAATCGGATAGGGATCGCTATCGGGACCATTGTTGTAGATGCCATAGGCGTAATCGCGGTGAGCGATCTTCGCACCGGTCAAGACTTGGAGGAAACTGCGGCCGTCCAGCGTGACCGGCGGCGTGCCGCCGGCAGCTTCGATCATCGTGGGCAGGACATCTTCGTATTGCACGATGGCGGCGGCGACCGTTCCGGCTTTGATGTGGCCGGGCCAACGGACAATCATGGCGCTGGCCACACCGGGCGCGAAAAGCGTCCACTTGGATCCGGGGAATTGCGAGCCCTGTTCGCCGCCGAAAAAGACGAGCGTATTGTCCGGGGCGGCCTCGAGAATGTCGCCGACTTGCTTGTCCAGCGCGGCGATCTCGGCACAATATTTCGAGAAGTTCGCGCGCGTCTCCGGCGTGTCGATCCAAGTGGGTGGCAACTTGAGTTTGTCGGGCGGGAACTGCGAGGGGTCGCCGACGGTCCACGGCGCGTGCGGCAATGTCGAGCAGACGAACAGGCAGAACGGCTGCTTCGCATCGCGCTGCATGAACTCGCGGATGCCAGTCAGATTATAGTCGGCGGTCTCGAGGGTGCAGCTCTGCTCGAAGCCGGGAACATCGGTGAAGGCGAACACTTTTTTCGGCTTCACATGAACCTTGCCGGTCAGGCCCACGCGATAGCCGAGCGGCTCGAGGTAGTGCGGGACGCTTAGCGTGCCCGGCTTGGCGGCGGCATGATTACGGGACGCGCCGTGACGCGCGGGAAAAAGGCCAGTGTAAAGTGACGCGCGACATGGCGTGCAAATCGCTTCGGAGGCGAACGCCTGCGTGAACCTCATCCCTTCCCGGGCCAGCCGGTCGAGGTTGGGCGTCGGCACATTGCCACCGCCGTAGCAGCCGAGTTCATACGACGCCAGATCATCGGCAAGAATGAAAATGATGTTGGGAGGCTTTTGGTTAGCGTTGGATTCGGCGATCGCCGGAGTGGCAAAATAACAG
The DNA here is from genome assembly GCA_937919825.1 of uncultured Spartobacteria bacterium. GTDB lineage: Bacteria > Verrucomicrobiota > Verrucomicrobiia > Chthoniobacterales > Terrimicrobiaceae > UBA967. The sequence continues at coordinate 2,040 of CALFPA010000032.1, forward strand.
ACCCCAAGGACGACCGCGCCCAAGACCTGTCGCAAACGAAATTTGTTACCCGGCTCGTCCATCATAGTGTCTTTCTGGTGTCCGCAAGGTCTTTCAGCAAATCGGGTTTGTCCTTGCTCCAATACCACAGCCCAAGCGCGTCGTAGCGCTTGAGTTGATAAGGAATCAGCACCGTGTCACGGTAGTCGGTCCAACTCAGAATCGAAGAATCCTCGCTCTTTCCCCCGCGCCAGACCCGCTCGGAAAAGGAGGCGAGTCGCGGGAAAGTGCGATCGCCGAATACCTTCATGGTCGGAATTTTCTCGCTCCAGGTGCACGCGATCGCACCATGGGCTAGTTGGCGCGTCTCGGGCGTGACGCCCAGCATGTCGCCAAAGGGATCCCAGTTATACATTTCTGCTGGAGAGATCCGCCCTGCCCAGCCGCCTTTCCCCTCATTCATCATATCGAAATAGGTCCAGCAAGCCGGAGAGAAAATGAACGGCTGCTGTTTTTTGTTCAGTTCCTCATCGACAGTGAATTTCTCCTTCTTCCACCAGTATTTTTTACCATACCGCCACCAGTGAACCACGGTATCCTTGTCTTCAAATCCGTTGGTAAAGGCGTCGTCCCAGACAATCGGCTTTTTCTTGAGGCTCTCCTTGATGAAGGTGGTTATTTCACTGGCGAAATCGATGAGTTCGGCCTTCGAGTAAAGCTCCACGGGGGATTGGTAGTTCACCTCATCAAAACCGATGTGGAGATATTCCGGATCAAATAGGGCACTGACCTCGGTGAGCACCTTTTTGGCAAAGTCGCGCCCCATGGCATCGCCACGGATCGCCAGGTTTCCTTTCTCACGCGTTTCCTTGGGATGCTTCAGCTCGGGATAGGCACGGATCGCCGCGCCCATGTGGCCGGGAATGTCGATTTCCGGAATGATCGAGATGTGTCGTTCCGCGGCGTAGGCGCCAATCTCTTTGACCTCCTCCTGTGTCAGGAAGGCGGCAGGGGCATTCGGGTTCGAATTGTTGCCGATAGCGCCCACCGTCGTGAGCTTCGGATAGGCCTTGATCTCAATCCTCCAACCCTGGTTGTCGGTGGCGTGGAGGTGCAGGGTGTTGAGCTTGTGCATCGCCATGGCGTCGATGATTTTTTTCAACTCCTCCTTGGTGCGGAAATGGCGGGCGATGTCCACATGCAGCCCCCGGATTTTTTCCATGGATGGCTTGTCTTGGATTGTGACGGCGTCAACGGACAGTTTCATGCCCGGCGCCGGAGTGTCGGAGTAGATGCCTGCAGGCAGGAGCTGGAAGAGGGTCTGCACGCCGTAGAAGAGCCCACTCGCACTCTTGCCGGTAATCGTGATCTTGTCCTTCCCGCTTTCTAAGGTGTAGGCGTCCTTCTCTGGGAACTTGACGGCGTCCGGATCGATTCGGAGGACGATGGTATTTGCCTCGCCGGAGTCGCGCACCTTCAAATTCAGCCCCGTGGATGCTGCGATGCGGTTCCGCAGATAATCCGCAACCGCCTTGCTCCCCACGCCCACCGGCACAATTCCCGTCTCCGCTCCGATCTCGAACGGGACTTCTTTTTTTGCTTCGACCGAAAAGGGCATCGGAACAATGCCCGCTTGAACGGCCGTGCCGGATTCCGCCCGACTTGTGGCAGCAACAAAAATCACGCCGCAGGCCATTCCCGTGACGAGAAAGCGTGGCAAGTTAAGTTTCATGGTCTTCATTTAGAGAGAAAATCGGGATCAGCGGGGCGTTTGGGTTTGGAATGGTGCGCTGAGGGAGACTTTGACGACCGAGTCATCCGGATCCACCGCTTGGCCTGTGAGGGAGATTTTCAGGGCGGCGCCATCCTGCTTGAAATCCACTTTCCGGTCGGAGGCCTTCGGCGAGAGGAAGGCCGCCGAGGCGACTTGGGGAACGACGCCTTCGACCGTGAGTTGGCCATCCTTTGGCCATTTCATCACATGCAGGTAGAGGGTTGTTCCATCCTTCGAGAGGGACGCATCACCCCAAGACGGGCGGGCGGGGAGGGGGTTGGGAAGGGTGTCGAAAATCGACTCGTGATTGTCCCGCAACCAAGCACCCAGGCCGGCATAGAGTTCGACAGCCT
>CALFPA010000033.1 GCA_937919825.1 uncultured Spartobacteria bacterium
TCCAAGCATGCCCAAGAAGAAATGGTTCGGCGTCAAATTTCTCTGGAGCAGATCGCGTCGCTGATGGGCCGCCCAGACCAAATAGTGGAAGCGCATGGAGGTCTTGTGTGCTACCAATGTCTCAGCGCAAAGAATGGCAAACCCGCTCTCTTGCGAGCGATTGTCAACGAAGCCGCAATCCCTAAAAATATCGTGACAATTTATCGAACATCAAAAATCAAAAAATACTGGAAAACATGAAAGTAACCTACGATCCCGAAGTGGATGCGCTCACGATCATTTTGAGCGATGCAGCCGTGGAAGAAAGCGACGAAGCCAAGCCCGGCGTGATTCTTGACTATGATGTCGCAGGAAACATTGTCGGACTTGAAATCCTCAATGCCAGCAAACGGGTCGATAACCCCAAAGCCATCGACTATGCCCTCGCAAGCTGAATTCGCGCCGACGGAGTCGCCTGTAGCGGGTAACGAGTATGGCATTCGCGGAAAATTTTGAAGACTTGCAGATTTGGCAACGGTCACGCGTTTTGACCAACGCCATTTACGATGCCTTTGAAAAAATCCGCGATTTCGAATTCAGCAGCCAAATTCAAAGCGCTGCGGTATCCGTGATGAACAACATCGCGGAAGGTTTCGAGCGGCGGACGAAGAAAGATTTTGCACATTTTCTGGATTTGTCCAAGGGCTCGTCCGGCGAAGTTCGCTCCATGCTCTATCTTGCCGAAGACCGCCGCTACCTGAGCCAATCTGCCGCCGAAAACCTACGCACCGAATACAAAAACCTTTCCCAATCGATCGGCGCCCTCGCCTCCAAGTTGCGCTCTCAATAATAATCGCGCCAGCAAAACTGGCGGTAGCGTGTAGCGAGTTACGCGTTGCTGGTAAAAACCAAACCGTCGAAAGCAAAAATACCCAACATAAGCCAGTTACTCGCCAATAGCCGCCTCTTCTTCTCAAACCCGCCACCAGCCACTCGCCACACGTTACTTCTTCGTCCCTTCCCATGCCTTCCACCCTCCTCATCCGAGCAGATGCCAGTGTCTCGATCGGCACAGGGCATATCATGCGAATGATTGCTCTTGCCCGAGGCTTGGCACGATGCCGGTCAATTTTACTGGGGAAGAAAAAATGCGTTTTTAGAAAATGCCGGTGTTTTCACCGCAAAATCCTATCCCGTTATCCTGCCACGCCATCTGGTCCAAGACATCGACACCCCCGAAGACTGGGAGCGTGCCGAGAAGATGTTCCTCGTCTCATAAAACTGAATAACAATGAAATCCTATGAAAAACAATTTTATAGGATGATTTAAAAAACCTCTTGAAAAACATTTCAAACAATAGAAATTCTTCCCATGCTCACGCTCGATAAAAAACAAAGTGCTAAAGCTAGTTACAATATTTCGAAATTAAAATGAACACGCTGACACTCGACTACCCCGAATCTCTGCCAGATAGCGCTCGTTTGTCGCGGCGCGAGTTCGAAAACTCCATGCGTTTTGCCATGGCGGCCAAGCTCTTCGAGTTGGGGCGAATTTCTTCCGGCCAGGCGGCTCAACTGGTGCCTATGGATCGCTATACTTTCCTTAAATCTCTTGGCGAAGCAGGTGTCGCTGCAATTCAATGGGATAGTGATGAATTTGCAAGCGAAGCCGGCAATGCTTGACATCGTAATCAACACGGGGCCGTTGATTGCCCTGGCTGCGGCCACCGGGAACCTTAACTGGCTTCCGAGTCTGTATGGTCGTATTGTGATTCCCTACGAAGTTCTACAGGAAATCGAAGCAGGTGGACCGAGGAATCTTGAAATCATCGCTCTGCGCGCTATAGAGCGCCAAGTTTTGATCGGAGGCCAATCAACTCAAATTGATGCAGCGATGCTCCGCGAGCTTGACCTTGGAGAATCGAGTGTCATATCCAGCGCATTGATTCATGCGATAGACACCGTTGCCATAGATGAGAAAGCTGGCAGAAGATTGGCGCGAATTCGCGGGTTGAAAGTTACCGGATCAATTGGTATCCTTCTCAAAGCAAAAAGGCATAATATCATTCCTAATCTTGGTGAATGCATCGCTCGCATGCGTGCTCACGGAATCTGGATATCTGAAGAGTTAATTCAAGAAGCTTTAAACCGCGCAAACGAATCATGATTAAGTAGTCGATTGGCCCGCCCTCGCCTCCAAGTTGCGCTCGCAACAATAACCCGCAACTTCTTCGGCCCCGCTACCAGTCACTCGCA
>CALFPA010000034.1 GCA_937919825.1 uncultured Spartobacteria bacterium
ATGCATCTCGATGCCGAGGAGGGCAGCGAGTTTTTCGAGTTTGCCGGAGATGTGGCCGACGCCGATGGCGCAGTGGTGTGCGGGGCCGTGCGCATTCCATTGCTCCATGAAGGCCCTGGCGCCAATGGGAAATTTGTAGCGGCTGTTCGTATTGCCGATTTGTAGGATCGGACCAGGAACGGATTCCCCCTCGGCGACGAGGAACTCCGGGCGTCCATTGGAGCCCTCGATCACTGACAAAAGTGTTACTGGACCGTGACGCACGCTCATTTCCACGGATAATCCCCGACCGACCTTGCCATGGTAGACATCAAGGGGACGGACTTTGGTTTTACTGGAGGCGATTTTGATGTGACCAGGCCCGTCGTGGCCAAGGAGCACGACATCTTCGCGGAAATCAGTGGCGTAGTATTCGGTGAAGGATCCCCCGGCCCCAAAGGTATCCATGATCTTCATGGCTTGGGCGTTCTTCACCTCGTATTCCCCGGCGACGGGAATGCCGCGACCGGTGAGGAGCGAGTTGCCGAGGATGACCGAGGTCATGACATCCTCGTTCTCCTCCGAGCCTGTGCCCATGTAGTAGTAGGCCATCGAGCCGAGTCGGTGCTTTTCGACAAGTTGATCGAGGGCCACAGCGGTGCGGGCCGCCCTGAGGAGCTCATCATTAGACACATCAGGCTGGATGTCGAAGGCGTCTTGGAATTCAGCAAGCTTGGCATCGACTGCCTTTTGGGAAATGCCGCGCCGGATGGCAGCCAGTTCCTCGACTTCGAGGATTTCCATGTGGCCGCCGAAGCACGCGAGTTGGGCGGTGAGGTCGGTGTAGATGTCCAGCATGCCATTGTAGTAATGGCCGAGCAGCCCCATGCGATTGTTGAACATCGTGTGGGCCACACGTGCAGCTTCGATCCACCCATCGAGTTCGTTCCACACGGGATCGCCCTCCGCCAGGGTGCCGGTGACTTGATGAAAGTCGATGCCCGCGCGCTTGAAGGCATTGGCAATTTCCGGAACCGGGCAGGCGGCGCACCAGGCGAGCCAGTCCCCGGTCATCTTCGTGCGGTCGCCGAGTTTGTTGAATGCCTCGTAGTCGATGGCATCGCCCGGTTGCAGATTCATGATCACCACCGGTGCCTTGGCGCGTTGCATTACCGGGAGAACGGTCGAAGACAGCGCGTAGGTCGTGACATGCAGAAAAACGATATCCACCTCGGAGCGACGGAAGAGGCTGCCGGCTTCCACGGCGCGCTCGGGCGAATCGACAAGCCCGGCGTTGACGATTTCCACGCCAGGGCGCTGGAGCTTCGCGGCGACTTGGGCGACATAGCCCTCGAGTCGTTGTTGAAGCCCGTCGAATTGAGGCCAGTAGGTGTCGAGCCCGATGCCAAAGAGTCCGACGCGGAGGGGTGTTGGAGACATCATTTGTTAATTGTTTTGAATTTTAAGCATAATATTTTGAATATGGTAAATCCTATCATCAGTCACACGATTGTAATGGGTGTATGATAAAAGGCATTAACGAGGTCCCAAGAACCGCTTCTTCTTGGGATCAGGAATTGAAGGTATAGAAGCAGACGTCGCTTTCTTTCAATCACACCACTTCTTTTCGCCTGCGCCACATCCAGATGCCCCCGCCGATCAGGAGCAGCGCGGCCGTGGCCCAGGTTTCGGGCTCGGGCACGGGGCGCACCTGCCATGGGCTGCTTAGGCCCTCGATAAAGCTATTCCCGATAAAGGAACTCCCGAAATCACTGTAGAAGCTGATGTATTGTAGGCTGCTGGAGAGATTCGCATTACTCGTGAAGTAGATGTGATCCGAATACAGCGTGTAGTTGTAGACATTAAGCCTTGTGCTGCTTGTCAGTGCCGAGGCGAGGCTGGAGAAGATCAGCGAGATATTGCCGTTGTCCATGTCGATCGTGGAGTTTGCTGAGAGCGTCAACGCACCAACCGTGTCGCTGATGTCTCCGTTGAAGCTCCATGTGCCGCCATTCAGATTCACGTTGGACGAGTTGCCGATCGCATTACTCGCTTGGACTAGGATCGAGCCTCCATTGTGCACGGTGATGTTGCCGGTCGCTCCCAGCGCCCCGCTGGCATTAGCCTCGAGCGTGCCGGCATTGACCACGGTGTCTCCCGTGTAGGTGTTGCTTGCTCCATTGACTTCCAGCGTGCCAGTCCCGTTTTTCGTGATGCCGCCAGATCCGCTGATCGTGCCGTTGAGCGACAGCGTCGTGCCGGAGGCCACGTCGTAGGTCGTGTTCTGCGCGGTGATCGCTCCACTCAGTGTCACTGTTTGATTTGTCGCCACGTTGTAGATCGACATGGCGTTCGCGATCGTGCCGGTGGTGTCGAGTTTTAGCACCGAGGAGCCATCGGTTTGTGTGATTGTCCCAGTGCCGGCAGCGGCGGTGTTGCCGATGACAAGCGTGCCAGTGTTGAGCGTGGTGGTGCCGGTGTAGGTGCTGTTGCCGCTGAGCGTGAGCGTGCCGGTGCCCGCCTTGGTGAGGCTGCCGCCGGAACCGGCGAGGGTGCCGGTGAAGCTCGTCGTGGCGTTGTTGGAGCCGACGCTGATGGTATTGGCTCCGAAATCCAAGGTGTCGCCGCCTTGGATGGCCCCGATGTTGTAGGTGTTGGCGCCAGCCACGGTGAACGACACCTGCTGCGACCCGGAGGTGCCGGTATCGAGCGTGGTGTTTTGGAGGGCGTTCACATTCTCAAGCTGGAGCGTGGCGCCACTGTTGATCGTCGTGGTGCCAGAGTAGGTATTGGCCACGCTAAACCGCACCACACCGCCGGACGAATCCGATGAGGCGACGTTGAGGTCACCGGAGCCCGAGATCACGGTGGTCGTGATATCGATCAGGCCGCCGCTGCGGACGGCGTCGAGCGTGGAGGTGGAGCTCAAGGTGATCCCTCCGGTGAGCGTCAGATTTCCGGCAGACACATTGCTGTCGTAGGCATATTGAATCGCCACGCTGCCGGCTCCACCGGCGCCGCCAGTCCCTCCGGTAGTTGCCGCCCCACCTCCGCCACCTCCGCCAAGACCATCCGTGCCCGCCACACCTACCCCGTTCGCCGCACCCGCCCCGCCACCGCCAGTGCCGCCATCGCCGCCAACAGTATTGCCGCCGCCGCCGCCGCCGCCGCCGCCGCCGCCGCCGCCATCGCTGCCTATCCCGAGCTGGGCAACTCAGACATCCTGGACTACACCCCCAAGGTCATGACCAGCTGGGGCGAGTTCGAGGGCCGGCTCGACATCCACCTCAAGCGACTCGACGCGCTCCAGGTGAACTATCGCCGCGCCGATGGCACCCCTGCGGTGACTGAACACATGGGCCGTGGCGAGTGACTGCTATGCTTTGGCATGAGTTTTTCGATGGCGCGATGCTCCCTCACCGGGTTTTGTTATGAACCGAACCAATCTATGAAAATCGTTCAATGCTGGGACGACGGCGTGGAGGACGACATTCGCCTCTGCGAACTCCTCCGCTCCTTTGGTGCACAGGCCACTTTCAACCTGAATACTGGCCTCCACGGCACCGATCGCGGATCGGCCTGGCTTTTTCGCGGGGAAAAAGAAGTCCGCAAACTCGCTAAGAGCGAACTGGTCTCAGTCTATGAAGGGTTTGAGATCGCGAACCACACGCTCACCCATCTTTCCGCCGACAAGATTGATCCGGCCGAGTGGAAGCGGGAGGTTTTGGAAGGCCGCGCGCGGCTCGAGGATTTGTTCGGTCGCCGAATAGCTGGCTTCGCCTATCCCTTCGGCCATTGCCCACCGCATGCCGTTGAAACCGTCCGCGAGGCAGGCCACCTTTACGCCCGCACCTGCGCCAACGCCACGCCCTGGTTCCCGCCAACCGACCCAATGCTTCTCGCCGCCGATTGCTATTTCCTCAGCCCCCACTTCTGGGAGCGATACGCACTGGCCAAATCTTCCGGAGCCCCGGCGTTTTACTTCTGGGGACACAGCTACGAATTGTGCAGCGAGGACGACTGGAAAAGCTTCGAGGAAAAACTCCGCCGTCTCGATTCGGATCCTGATGCCGAATGGGGATCGCTTTCCGGGATGTTCAATTAGAAATCCATCCAGCAAAACACCCCGCTGGACATCCCCCGAGTTTTTCTGGAAAAGAGACGGCATGATCGGTTCCGCAAGTTCCCCCGGCGCCAGATCGGCTTTTTCGCCGGGACGGGTTTTGCGTTTGCTGCGGCTTCAGAACTTTTTTTTCGGGGGATGGTCGTTGATGGTTTTTGCGTTTCTCTATCTTCCGATCGCACTGCTGGTTGTTTTTTCGTTCAATTCCTCGAAACTCAACATCCGCTGGGAGGGATTTTCGACGAAGTGGTATGAGGCGCTTCTCACGAACAAGGTTCTCATCACGGCATTCGAGAACAGCCTGCTTGTTGCGCTCTTCACAACCTTGCTTTCCACGCTGCTCGGAACGATCGGCGCGTGGATGCTGCATCGCTACCGGTTTCCTTATCAGCGCGCGCTGGCGCTTCTGATTTTTATTCCGATGGTGATGCCCGAGGTTTTGATGGGCGTGAGCCTGCTGGTTCTCTTTGTTCAATTCCTCAACCTGCCGCTCGGTTTCACGACGCTGGTGATCTCGCACACGACCTTCTGCTTTCCGTTTGTGCTGGTCGGGGTTCAGGCGCGATTGCAGGGGCTTGATCCGTTTCTCGAGGAGGCGGCGATGGACCTCGGCGCGACGCCGCTGAAGGCATTTTGGAAAGTCATCTTGCCTTATCTCATGCCGGCGATTGTCTCGGGGGCGTTGATGTCTTTCACGCTCTCACTGGACGAATACATCGTGAGCGTTTTCACCACCGGAGCGCAGTCCCAGACGCTTCCGCTGAAAGTTTACGGGATGGCCAAGGTCGGCCTGAACCCACAACTCAACGCGCTCAGCGCCATTTTCATCGCGGCCACTGTCGTGGTCGCGATCATCAGCCACACACTCGCTAGGAGAAAAACACCATGAAAACAAAAACCACAAAAACCATCCTGTCAGCCGCGGCCGCCGCCGCGCTGGCGTTCACTGCCACCGCGCAAGCGGCGGAGAAACTCAATATCTACTGCTGGTCCGAATACATCCCGCAGGATGTGATCGACGATTTCGCGAAGGAGACCGGCATCAAGGTTTCCGTCGAAAACTACGCGTCGAACGAGGAAATGCTCGCCAAGCTGGGAGCCGGAGGAGGCAGCTTCGACATCATCCAACCGAGCGAGTATGTCGTGGAAGCACTCGTGAAGGAAAAACTCCTGCGTCCCCTCGACAAAAAGGCGATTCCGAACCTCAAAAACATCGGTCCGAAGTTCCTCAATATGCCGTTCGATCCCGGCAATAAATATTCCGTGCCATTCATGGCGGGAACCGTCGGGATCGTCGTGAACACGGAACTCGTCAAGGAGGATATCAAGAGCTTCTCCGATGTCTTCAAGCCGGCCAACAAAGGCAAAATCGTCGTCCTCGACGACGCCCGCGAGATCGTTTCCTGGGCCCTGCTTTCCAAGGGAATTCCCGTGAACGATGTGAGCGACAAGAATCTTGAAAAAGCCAAGGGCGTCCTCAGCGATTGGATTCCGCTGATCAAGGTTTACGACTCCGATAGTCCGAAGACCGCCCTGCTGAATGGCGATGTCGCGATCGGCGTCGTGTGGTGCGGCGAAGGCGCCATCCTGCTCAATGAGAATAAAAAATTCCGCTGGGTTATTCCCGCCGAGGGCACCCATCTCTTCATCGACAGCTTGGCGATTCCAAAAACCGCGAAGAATTTTGCGAATGCCGAGAAATTCATGAACTACATCCTCCAGCCCGAGGTGAGCAAAAAAATCTCCGAGGCGTTCCCCTATTTGAACCCCAACAAGGAGGCCGTAAAACTTCTCACCGAGGAGCAACGAAACAACCCCGCGAGCTTCCCGAGCAAGAAGGATTTGGGCAAAATGGAAACCTTCAAAGACATCGGCGAGCGCGGCTCCGTGATCGAGGAAATCGTCACTTCCCTGAAAGTCGAATAACTCCCCAATGGCCCTCCCTTCGGCAGTCTCGAATACCGGCGGATCCGATATGCACCGCCGCAAGCCAGGTCTTTTGGCCTGGCTGATTCTGCTGCCACTGGTGGCCTGGCTGCTCCTGTTCGTCGTCGCTCCCACCGTCATGCTGATCGTGGTGAGCTTCGCCGAACGGGACGCCCTCGGGCGGATTGTTTACGAATTCAACCTCCAAAATTATGCCCGGGCGTTCGATTGGGTCTGGCTGAAAGTCATGCTCCTCTCGATCTGGTATGCGCTCCTGACCACCATCCTCTGCATGGCCCTCGGATACCCTGTGGCCTACTTCATCGGACGAGCCCCTGAGCGCTGGCGCACCACACTTTTGCTTCTGGTGATGGTCCCGTTTTGGACGAGCTTCCTGATCCGCACCTACGCGTGGATCACGATTCTCAGCAAGGATGGGCTCCTGAACGCCCTTCTCGTCGGATCCGGCATCCTCACCGAACCGCTGGCCCTGCTCTACACGCCCTTCGCGATCGTGCTGGGGCTGGTCTACAATTTCCTGCCCTTCATGATTCTCCCCATCTACACGAGCGTGGAGAAACTCGACAACGCCCTCATCGAAGCGGCCTACGACCTCGGCGCCGGGCCCGTTCGCGCTTTCTCGCAAGTCATCATTCCCCTCACCCGCCCTGGCATTGCCGCCGGAGCGATGCTGGTTTTCATCCCCTCCATCGCCATGTTCGCCATCACGACCCTCATGGGTGGCGGCTCGAACCCCACCATCGGCGAGGTCATTTTCAAGCAATTCACCTCGGGTCGAAACCAACCCTTCGGCGCGGCGCTCGGAACCCTCCTGCTGGTCATTTTCTTGCTCGCCCTGTGGCTGACCAACCGCCAACGCGAGGAGAGAAACTAGTTTCCAGCCAGGCTCGCGACTTGCTTGAGCATCGGTGCGAACTCGGCATTCCAAAGGCCCATCAAAGGACGCTGGCTGTCGAATCCCGCCTCCCCCGCATCGGTGACGCTGTAAACGCGTGGCTCCAGGCGAATGTCGGAGGTCATAGGAATTGCCACCATTTGAATCTTCACGCGAATCGATTGAGGGGCGCCGTAGCTTCCCCACATGGCATTACCAAAACCTCCCGCGGGTTTATCAAACGAGATCGACTCCGGGTAGTTGGATTCGGAAAGCGTGTATCCGCGACCAGCAAAAACCGTTTGTGCCGCTGAAATCACACGATCAGGCGAGGTGTTTTTGACAGTTACCGCCCCTATTCCTCCAGAGCTGGAGATCGGCGAGGAGAGGCATCCGGCAAGGAAAAGAACAGCGAGGCTGGCGGCCAGGAATTTCATAGGAGCCGAAACTACCAGCCGCTAAATGGCAGCGGCAAGCCGCTTGAAAAAGGCGAAATCCGGCTTCGCCAAATCCTCGGAAACCTCGCTTGGCCAGAGGTGAAATTTCTGCGGGATTGCGAATCGCTCCAGGCGAGCGGCGAGGAATTGGCGGACTTCTGCTTCTAGAAAATCCCCCGCGAGAAACGCCACCGGCCTCTCGCCAAAATCGGGGTCGGATTTCCCAACCACCACGGCACGGCGGACTCCTGGGATTTCAAGGAGGAACGACTCGATGGTCTCAGGCTGAATATTTTCGCCACCGGAGATGATCAAGCGGTCGCGGCGGCCTTGGATCACGAGATGTCCCTCGGCAGTGAAAGCTCCGAGGTCGCCCGTGCAAAACCACCCCTCAGCATCCGGCAAATCCTCCCAGAGTCCCTCCGGCCCGAGAGATTTTTTAGCGAGAATCGGACCACGAATTTGAATTTCCCCCGCATCGGAAATCCGAACCTCGCGGCCGGGAAGCGGGGCGCCAGCATGGAGAGGATTTGGCGTCTCCAGTAACCGCTCCGTCGTGCAAATCTGCGACGCGGACTCCGTCATGCCATAAGTAAGGTGGAGCGGCACGCCCGCACGGATGGCGCGATCGACAAGGCAAGACGGAATCGGCCCCCCGCCTACCAAAACAGCCTGAAGTCGATCCAGCGGAGCACCCGAGTCGAGCAAGCGTTGAAGCTGTGTGGGAACGAGAGAGAGGTGTGTGACAGCATCATCCTCGGTCGCATTTTCGGAATCCGAAAAAACAACAGCCGCGCCGGAGAGAAGGCAGCGGATGGGAATCGAGAAACCGCTGACATGATTCAAAGGAAGTTGGAGCAACCAACCGCAGCCAGGCCCAAGCGGCAGGCGGAAAGCCGAACCCTCAGCGCTGGCGATGTGAGCGGCGAGGTCATGCCAAACAACTCGAGCCCGTCCGCTGGAGCCGGAGGTTTGAAGGAGCGTGCCGGGCGAGTGCATTTCTTGCAGGAGGGTCCTGCTTGTCAGGACCGGACCGGCATTTGCGGCTAGATCAATTCGGCTCTGACAAGCAGAGCCCTCCTGAGTCCAAAGTTCCTTCGCACCCAAATGGCGTGCGCGATCGATCGCCTCGGCTTTTGGTAGACGAAAAGAAATTGGCGCGACCAAAGCTCCTTGCTTCAGAGCCCCAAGGAGAACCAGAAGATGATCGAGCGAGGTTTTGGCCCAAGTCGCCACCACTCCTCCCGGCGTGACGGGCAAGGATTGCTCCAACTCCGAGTAACGAATCACGCGTCCGCTAGCGCGGTCGATCAATGCGGGTTCATTCCCAAATCGGGCGAGGTCAGAGAAGAACGAGTCGGGATTCATCAATGGCGGGAAGCGGTTGATCGGCGCGGAACACAAAACCAGAAAGATCGAGCCGATTCGTAAGAACATCCGACTCCAAGCGGGAGTAGGTGTCGAGACCGGCCGCAGAAATCCTCGGAAGGGAGGCGGCGAATCGGCCGAGGGTATGGATTCCGACCCCAGACTCGTAAGCGGCGCTGACGACCGAGGCCATTCCAAGCCGTTCGCCTTCGCGGGCAAATTCCCGGCAATGCTGGAAGCCTCCCATGAGCGTGGGCTTCAAAACCAAGACAGCGGCTCCCTGAAATAACGCCAAATCGGCAGGAGAGATTTCGCGAAGGGTTTCGTCCAGGGCGATGGGACAAGCCGCACGGGCGATCAACTCCGGGAGTCGTTGGGCATCGGTCAGTGGTTCCTCAAAATACTCGATCGGGAAATCCCGCAGACTCTCCGCGATGCGGAGGGATGCCTCGAAGGTCCAAGAGCGATTCGGATCGAGGCGAAGCTGGCAAAGACCCTCTGTCTCGCGGGTGATGTCGTTCAGCAAGTCAGGGAGGCGCGCGACATCGACTCCTGAGGTTTTGATTTTGAGGCAACGGCAACCCTCGCGATAGACACGAACGGCCCCAGCGAGGATTTCTTGGGCATTTCCATCCAGAAGGGCATTCAGCGGAACTTCCTTTCGGAGGGGAACCCAATCCCCCTCCAGCGCCTCCCGAGCACATCGGAGCGAGGCGGGGACGAAATCCTCGGAACCATGCAAACACGCCTCCACCTCCTTGAGCGTTTCACGACTCCAACCGGGCAGAGGAGCGGCGTCTCCCCAGCGGTTTCCTTGGCGAAGCAAAATCCCCTCACGACATCCACCATCCCTGAGCGGGAGGCGGTAGAGATAGGCACGCGGAGGATTCACATCAGCAGAAATACCGAAACCATGATCGCAAGAAACAGACTGGAGGTTCCGGCATGTGGCAGGAGGTCATTGATCACGCGGGGATCGCGAAGGCGGACCAATGGGCCACCAACGCGGAGAGCCGAGAGAAAGGCGGCCATGGCGCAGAGCCAACCTCCGCCGTGGAATTGCAGAACGAAAAGCGGAACCACCGCTGGCACGAATAGGAAGAAGAGGATTTCAATGCGCGCAAATTTTTCGCCGAAGCGGACGGCGAGCGTTTTTTTATTCACCCGCTGATCGGTGGCGCGGTCGCGGAGATTGTTCAGGGCAATCAGGACGACGGAATAGCAACCCGGCATGACGCCCAGCAGAACGGAATCGGAGGAAAAGCTCAGCGCTTGCACGAAATAGGTTCCCGCTGTGGCTACGAGCCCGAAGAAGAGAAAAGTGAAAACCTCGCCGAGTCCGAGGTAGGCCAGCGAGAATGGTCCGGCGGTGTAGAGAATTCCGAAAAGGATCGAGGCCATGCCGATCGCCACCACAGGCCAGCCAGCGCGGAGCGTCAGAAAAACCCCCGCCGCGGTGGCGAGGAGAAAAAAGAAAACCATCCCGAAAAAAACGGTGCGGGGTTGGAGCAAGCCCGAGGCCGTGACGCGCACCGGGCCGAGGCGGTCGGCGGTATCGGCGCCTTTTTTGGCGTCCCAGTAGTCGTTTGCGAGATTTGTGGCAATCTGGATGCAAATCGCCCCGAACAAAGCGGCGAGCGCGGCGGGGAGGTTTCCCTTCGATTGCGAGAATGCCAAGGCGCTGCCGAGGAGAACCGGCGCGACGGCAGCGAACAGGGTTTTCGGGCGACTCGCGAGCACCCAGGCTTTGAGCGTGGCGCTCACGGGCGCTTGGGGAATTTGCTGAAGTCAGGTTTGCGTTTTTCGACAAACGCATTCCGGCCCTCCTGCCCCTCCTCGCTCATGTAGTAGAGAAGCGTGGCGTTCCCGGCGAGTTCCTGAAGTCCGGCCTGGCCGTCGCAATCGGCGTTCATCGCGGCTTTGAGGCATCGAATGGCGAGCGGGGATTTCTCCAAAATCTCGCGACACCATTTGACCGTCTCGATTTCGAGTTCGGCGTAGGGGACGACGGTGTTGACCAGTCCCATGCCGAGGGCCTGCTGGGCATCGTAGGTGCGGCAGAGAAACCAAATTTCGCGGGCTTTTTTCTGGCCCACGATCCGGGCGAGGTAGCTCGAGCCAAAACCTCCGTCGAACGAGCCCACGCGAGGACCGGTCTGGCCGAACTTGGCGTTGTCAGCGGCGATGGTGAGGTCGCACACGACATGAAGCACATGACCGCCCCCGACCGCCCAGCCAGCAACCATGGCGATGACGGGCTTCGGGCAGTTGCGAATCTCGCGCTGGAAATCGAGGACATTCAGGCGCTCGACGCCGTGATTGTCGGCATAGCCGGCGTCACCTCGGATTTTCTGGTCGCCGCCGGAGCAGAAGGCGTGCTCGCCCTCGCCGGTGAGGATGATGACGCCGATCGAGGAGTCATCGCGGGCCTCTTGCAAGGCGCGGCGCATCTCCTCGACGGTCAGTGGACGGAAGGCGTTGCGGCGCTCTGGGCGGTTGATGGTGATCTTCGCGATGCCTTCGGCTTTTTCATAGCGGATGTCCTCAAAGGTTCCGGCGGGTTTCCAATCGCAGGCGGGTTTCATAGCGCGAAATTAACGACGGGGCGTGGAGGGGCCAATGCCGAAGTTGGCGGGCAAAAAGTCTACCACCGCGCGGGCGAGTTCGAGTGGCGCTTCCTCCAGAAGGCGGTGGCCGCAGGCGGGGAGGATTTGGGTTTTGGCGGAACGGAAGGATTCCGCCATGCGGCGGGCGAGGAGGGAGTATTTCGAATCAGCCTCGCCGGCGAGAATGAGGGCATCGCCGAGATAGGCAGGAAGTTCGTTCCAGAGAGAGGGCAAAACGCCAGGACTCCATGTCTCCAAAACCTCGGCCAAGGCGGCGGGGTTTTGAGTGCTGCGGGAGGCGAGGAATTCGGAGGAGGTTTTTTTCTTTGGTGATTCGAAGATCGGAAGATTCCACCAATCGTGAAGGAAGGACTCGAAGGATTCATCGCGGAGACGCCGGGCGAGTTTGGCATCGGCTTCGCAGCGGGCGTTTCTTTCGACGGGATTTTCAATTCCAGCGGTAGTGGAAATTCCGATGAAGGCTGGGAATCGCTGAGGATGTTCTATCGCAGCCGCGAGGGCGAGGCGACCACCGAGCGAGTAACCAGCGAGGGCAGCGCGAGAAATTTGGGCGGCGTCCAATGTCTCGCAGAGCCGGGCGGTGAAGTTTTGTGGCGGGATGGAAACGGATTCGCCATGACCAGGCAGGTCGGGCAGGAGAATTTGGATATCGGGGCGCAGGCGCTGGAGTTCCTGGGCGAAGAGAATCCAGTCGATGCCAGTGCCGAGAAAGCCGTGGAGGCAAACGAGGGTTGGCCCGCCTTTCGGGCCGAGGGTTTGGAATTTCAGCGTTTCCATTTCCACTCGCGCTGTGAAATGCGGCGCGAAATTTCCAAATGAAGCGCGTGGTTGGCGGCACGGTCAGTGCGGCACTCGATGAGGCGGGGACCGCGCGGCGGTTGCGAGAGCAAATCGGCCAGCGCGGGGATGTCAGCGGCGCGGTGGTATTCGAGCCCGAACTGGGCGGCGGCATTTGAAAAATCCATGCCATGGGGCGTTTCCCAAAACCTCTCTCGTTCGGCAGGATCGATTCCCAGCGGGAGGAATTGGAAGATTCCACCGCCGTTGTTGTTCACCACCACGAGCGAAACCGGTTCACCCCGGAGGAGCGCAAGGGAATTGAGATCGTGAAGAAGTGTCAGGTCGCCGATGAGGGCGGTGATAGGTTTTCCGGCACCTGAGCAAATGCCCGCGATAGTGGCGATGTTGCCGTCGATGCCGCTGGCGCCGCGGTTTCCTAGGATTTGGGTGGGATGCGAAGATTTGGATTCCACGCAGGAATTAAAATCGCGCACGGGCATGGAATTTCCGAGGAAGAGAAGAGAGGAACTGGCGGCGACGGCGCGGGCGATGGAGGGTTCGGAGAGTTGATTGGTTTCCAAAACCTCGCTGAGAATTTCGGATGCGGCTTGGTTGGCCTCGATCCAGACATCCCGCCAAACCGATTGGGGTTGGATGGAAAGGGAATCCAGAAACTCGGGAATGCCCGCGCAGACGATGGTTGGCGATTGGTGCCAAGGATCGAGGTTTTCGGGGAAGCGGCGGACTTGGAGATAATTTTCGCCGCGACAGTTCACCATCCATTCGCCGAGGCGCTTGGAGACAAGGCTGCCGCCGAAATGGAGGACGCGCTCGGGGGCGGGAACATTTCGGCTTTGGAGAATCCAATCAGCGTGACCGATGACACCGGGAAGTTGCCTCGCGCCAGAGAGGCCGTCGGCGATCAAGGGCCAGCCGAGGCGGTTCGAGAGATCGAGCAGGAGCGCGGCGTCAGGTTGTTCGGAGAGAGGGAGGCGTCCAACGAGAATCACGCCGTAAGGGGAATCGAAAAAATGGCCGAGGAGGGACCTGCTTGTCAGGTCCGGGGAGGCTTTCGAAATATCACCGATCCGGCTCTGACAAGCAGAGCCCTCCTCCCAAGGCACGGATTCGCCATCAGCTAAAAGTTCGGGCAGAACGGGCTCGGGGAACGGGACATTCAAGTGAACCGGACCCGGGTTTTCGCCTGTGGCGGAGGCGGCGAGATTTTCGAGAATGGCCGGGAGTTGGTTGAGATCGCCGGGGCTGGGAAGGTCAACTTGGGCTCGCACGAACGAGCCAAAGATTCCGGGTTGGTGGATCGTTTGATTCGCCCCCGTGCCGCGAAGTTCCGGTGGGCGATCGGCTGTGACGAAAATCAGCGGGATACCCGAATGGAAGGCCTCGACGCAGGCTGGCAGCAGATTGGCGACAGCCGAGCCACTGGTGGTAATGCAGACTGCTGGGCGGCCTGTGGCCATGGCCCATCCGAGCGCGGCAAAGGACATTCCTCGCTCGTCATAGTGGATCGTGGAATCGATTCCCTCCTCGACGACAGCGGCCACCAGAGACGATCCGCGGGCTCCGGGACTGATGAAAACACGCCCGGCTCCGAGTTTTTGGAGTCCGCAAACTATGGCTCGGCCCCAAGTGCGGTTCGAGCACGGAGGAGTCATGGCGCGAGCAGATGGAGAACGCCGGCGATTTTGTCCTCCAACTCGTTCCACTCGCGCTCGGACTCGGAACCATCAACGATGCCCGCGCCGGCATAGACATGGGTTTTTCGTCCCAACCAGAGCATCGATCGGATCGCCACGGCGAATTCGGCCTCGTCGCGAGAAACAAATCCCACCGGCCCCGCATACCAACCTCGGTCGAAGGGTTCATTCTCGGCGATAAAGCGGGCGGCAGCGGCACAAGGGGAACCGCATGTGGCCGGCGTGGGATGGAAGGCGCGCAGAATCGCGTCGTCCCCCACCCCGTCGTTGAGTTGTCCAGCAATGGCGGTGCGGAGGTGTTGGACACGGGAGAGCTTGAGGACGCTTGGCGCGGTGTCTTGGGAAAATTCCGCGCAGAGTTCGCTGAATGTGGTCTCGAGCGAATCGACAACGAGGCGGTGCTCGAGTTGCTCCTTGGACATTTTGAGGAGTTGGGATTCGAGGCGTTCGTCCTCGACCGTATCGAGGCTACGGGGGCGCGTGCCGGCGACGGCCTCACTTTCAAGTCGCGAGCCTTCGCGGCGGAAAAGGAGTTCGGGGCTGGCTCCGAGGAAGGCCCCGGAGTTGGCCGTGGGCTGGAGGCAAAAGTGAAAACATGCCGGCGCACCGCCTGCGAGAATCTCGACCAGCGCAAATGGCGTGATGGTTTCCGTCAACTCCAGACAGGACTTGCGGGCGAGAACGACTTTTTGGAGGGAGCTGCCTTGAAATTCCTGCAAGGCATGGTCGACGGATTGCGACCAACTCGAGAAGTTCGGTTGATCCCAGCGCGTGAGCACGCCTGGACGCGGTGCCGAGCCGGTGTCGCCAAGCCTTTCGATCCATTGGGAGACATCGGAGAGATCGGTTTCGTTATCGGAAAGATTGACTGCCAGCGTGGTGCGACCGCCGGAGCGGATGATCTCGGCTTTTGGCACGAAGAAATATTCGTCAGGAAAATCGGCCCAATCACTGCTTTTGTGCGAGGCGGCATCGAAGCGGCAGCCGCCAAAAACACGAATGCCCGAATCGCCGTCGTCGAGAATTTCGAGCAGGTCGGCGAGACTCCCGAAGGCTGCGGATCCCATGGCGAGGGTTTGGTCGCCGCCCGAGCGAGAACGCCAAAAGAAGCGTGGAAAAAGCGGCGCGCGGTCCAGCCAGCGGGGTGAGAAGAGGCCCTCGTCCTCGAGCGTCCATTCGATGCGGCGAATGCCCGAGGCCAGCGGGCGAGAGGAGCGGTGTGGGGCGTGAAGGTCGTTGTGCCGCCCGATGCGGAGGGCGGATTGTGACGGCGCGGCGGGTGTCATTGCCCAATCGTTACGCTCGCCGGGGCGTCAAAGTTGTGTGGATTCATTTCGAATTGCGGCCTAAACAAGATCAACATCGCCGCCATGACAAGCCCCGCCACTCATATCCACCGACGCCGCGTGGAATTTGCCGACACCGACGCCGCCGGAGTCGCACACTTCTCGCGGTTGCTGGCGATGGTCGAGGAGGCGGAGCATGGATTTTTCCGCGAGCAAGGGATTCCGATCCTCACGGCGGAGTCCGCCTGGCCGGTGGTGAAGACGGAGGTGGATTTTTGTGGCGCGTGCCGGTTCGGGGAGGAAATCGAAATCTGCCTCTCGGATTTTCTTCCCGGAAAATCCTCGCTGACGTATGTGTTCGAGGGGACGATTGATGGAAGGAAGGTTTTTTCGGGAAAGATGACGAAATGCCACATTTCGCCTGCGACGGGGCGAGCGGTAGAGATTTCGGGAGATGTCCTGGGCAAAATTCGCGGGGTGATTTGAGATGGCACATGATCTGCTTTGCAGGACTTGATTTATGAACCCACTCCTCGCCATCACCGCTGCCAAGGTCGGCAATAATATCCTTAACAATGTGGCCAAGAATATCTCGGGTGGCCAGAAGACCTCGCCGGAGGCGGAGATTCGCAAGGCGGAATTCAATAAAATGATGATCGCGGCGGCGAATACCCCGAAGGCTATTGCCCACAGGGAATTGAGCGCTAACGGGATTGGTGGACGGGGCGATGCGGAGTCGCAACTTCAGCACATCGCGCAGCAAATCCTCCAGTCCTCAGAGGTTGGAAAATCCATCGATGGGAAGTCGGAGGCGTTTGAGTTGAAATTTCTGCCGGGGGGCAAGGTGTCGGTTAAAAATGCCGATGGTCAGGTGAAAATTTTTGAGTTGAAGGGAGAAATGGCTCAGTCGGCTCAAAAGGCATTCGATATCATCGAAAAGGTGAAGATCGCTTATCCGCAAAATGGCGCTGGCTCGGGCGAGCCTGGTGGAAGTCTGCGGATGATTCCCGGCGCGGGTTGCTCGTTGCTGGCTTGATGCCACCGCTGCCTCGCGGGGTCGGGGCTTTTTTTCATTCCCTCAGAAGTTCCGAGGGTTCGCTCGGCAAGTTTTGCCGTTTCGATTTTGCGTTTGAGGAACGATGTTCCGAATTCGAGCCGTTTGTTCGTTGCTGAGCGGGGAAAATCTGCCTCGGGAGTGGGGCGCGGGAGCTGGCACAGGTTTTGCTTAGCTTGAGGTATTATGGAATTGGTCGCCTCCCTTTTCGCCTCAGACAACTACACGGCAGTGAAGAAAATGATGGATGTCTCGGCGATGCGTCATGCCGCGATCGCCAGCAATATCGCGAATGTCTCGACACCAGGCTACAAGCGGGTGGATTTGAGCAAGTCGTTTGAAGACGAATTGAAGGCGCAGATTCAATCGCGCGATGCGGATGCCATTACTGCCTCCGTGCCCCGCACGGAGCTGGATACCATGACTCCAGCGACCCGCGCGGACGGCAACAATGTCCAAATCGATCGCGAACTTTTGGCCATGAGCACGAACACGATGAATTTCGATGCCCTGACGAACTTCGCCAGCGGCTCCCTGAAACAGCTGAAGATGGCCATCACAGGCCGCCCGCAGTGATTCTCCACTCATTTTTACCATGAATGTCCTATCCGCCACAGCCATTACCGCCAGCGCGCTCGAGTCCGAGAAGTTGCGCGTGGACATCACTTCACAAAACATCGCCAACGCCCACACCACGAAAGGCCTCGATGGAAAACCCTATCAGCGCCGCGTGGTGGCCTTTGAGTCGGTCTTGAATGAGCAGATGGGGCAAAACATGCAGGGCGTCCGAGTTTCCGAAATCAAGCGGGATGAAACGCCCGGGGAGATCATTAACAACCCCGAGCATCCCCACGCGGACGAGGAGGGCAATGTGAAAATGCCCAATGTGAACATCGCTTATGAAATGGTGGACATGATCACGGCCACCCGCTCCTACGAGGCAAATCTCGCCGTGGTGCGGAATGCCCGCCAAATGGCCAACCAAGCTCTCGCCATCGGACGCTAATTTTAAAAAAACCGAATTATGACACCTATCTCTTCCATCGCTCCAGACATGACCAGCATGGCTCCGTTGACCATGCGCAATTTCCAACCCGACATCGAGCGCTCGAATGCGATCCGCGAGGCGGGCATGGGTGCGGGCGCTACTCAAGTCGCGGGTCCCGATCCTTTCGGCCAAATGATGAAAAAATTCGTGAACGATGTGGACGACAAAATGAAAGTTTCCGCCAACGAGAAAAACAAAGTGCTCACGGGCGAGGCTACGAACCTGCACCAAGCCATGATCGCCAGCCAGGAATCCAGCATCTCCTTCACCCTCATGGTCGAACTCCGCAATAAACTCGTGGAAAGCTACCAAGAGCTGATGCGCGCCCAGGTATAAGCCGCGCTTAATCGTCTGTTGTCTCACTCAGGATGAAACAAATCTTCCAACAAATCGGAAATTTCTGGAACGAACTCGGCAAGCCGCAGCGGTTGACCATCGCCGCGGCAGGCGTCGGAGTTTTACTGGGAATCGGCGGTCTTCTCTACTGGGCGCAAAAGCCCGACATGAAGCTCCTCTACGGAAAACTCGGGGAAAAAGAAGCCTCCGAGGTGGTGCAGGTGCTCGAAGAGCAAAACATTCCCTACCAAATCGCCGGCGGCGGAGCCTCGATCTATGTGCCCTCGAAGGATGTTTATCGCGTTCGCATGGACCTCGCCTCCAAAGGCCTTCCGAATACCGGTGGTGTGGGATTTGAAATTTTCGACCGCAGCAATTTCGGCATTAGCGACTTCGTTCAACGCACAAACTATTCGCGCGCAATCCAAGGCGAACTCGCCCAGACGATCGAGCAAATGCAAGGCGTCAAAAAAGCCCGCGTGATGGTGGTTTTGCCTGAGAGCCGGTTGCTCGTTCGCACGACCGATTCGCGCCCGACCGCCTCGGTGTTTGTGGATACCGGAAGTGCTAAACTGGATGCCGCTGCGGTGAATTCGATCCGTTCGTTGGTCGCAAATTCGGTCGAGGGCCTGAAACTCGACGATGTCGCTGTGGTGGACAATGCCGGGAATGTGCTTTCGGAGGATTTGAAATCCGATCCCCAGCTTGGCTCGGCCTCGAGCATCGTGAAATACCGTCAGCAGACCGAGGATTACCTCTCCGCAAAAGTCGAGACGATGCTCTCCAAGGTCCTCGGGGCGGGAAATTCCGTCGTCCGTGTTTCCGCTACGATCAACACCGATGCCTCCACGATTGCCGAGGAAAAATTTGACCCCGAAGGCCAGGTGCCACGCCAAGAGACAACTATCGAGGATTCATCGAACACCTCGGAAAAAGCCGCGCAGGGACCGCCCGGAGCCGGCGTCGCGGCGAATGTCCCACCAGACCAAGCCAATGAAGATCAGCAAACCAACAAATCCAGTAACACCGTCCGCTCCTCGCGCACACAGAGCTACGAGATCAATAAAACCATGACGAGTGTGGTGAAAAATCCCGGTGCCATCACCCGCATCACGGCAGCGGTTTTCCTCGCAACCAAATCAGCCGAATCCGGCGAGGCCGTCCCCCGGACTCCCGAGCAAATCACCGGCCTCCGGGGAATGGTGATCAACGCGCTCGGCATCGCCGTTCCAAAGGGCGAAGACGCTTCAAACTATGTCTCGATTCAAGAAGTCGATTTCCCATCGAGCATTTCCCAGCCTACGGCGGTCACCGAACAGATCGGTGGCTATATGGAACTCGTCCGCCCGATCGCGGCGCTCGTGATCGCAGCGATTGTGTTTGCCATTTTCTTCATTATGCTCCGACGCGCGAGACCCGAGGAAATCTCCTTTGAACTGGTGGATGATGTCACGAGTAATCCCTCCAAGGGCGCGCTGCCGCTCGGTTCCGATGAGGATCCGAGCTCGTTCCTCCCAAGCGCCAAGAGCCTGAAAGTCTCACCAGAACTTCTCAACTCCCTCATCCGGCAAAAACCTGAAAATGTCGGCGCCACCCTCCGCGAGTGGCTCACGACCAAGAGCGAAAGCTGACCCATGGCTCATAATTACGAAACCATGAATAAAACGCAGAAACTTGCTGCGTTTTTCATCATCGTCGGTCCCGAACTCGCCCCCGAGTTAATGAAACAACTCCGCGATCCAGAAATCGAAGCCGTCGCCCGCGAGATGGCCTCGATGGATGTGGTGGACTTCAAGCTTCAGGAAAAAATCATGGAGGAGTTCTGCGGCCTCATTGGAGAAGGCCTCTCCACCGCACTGGGCGGCATGGCATTCGTGCAAAAGGCGCTCGAAGCCGCCCGTGGCCCCCAAGAAGCCTCGGACATTCTCTTAAAGGCGCTGCCCGCGAGCAACTCGATCGATGCGGTGCGCGAGCTCAGCAAGATGGATACGCGCCAGATTTTCAATGTCATCAAGAACGAGCAACCGCAGACGGTGGCATTCATTATGTCCTACTTGGACGCGAAGCAGGTTTCGCAAATCATCCCGCTTTTCTCCCCACAGGCTCGCGAGGAAATCGTGGAACGCCTCGGCACGATGGATACCA
Source organism: uncultured Spartobacteria bacterium (assembly GCA_937919825.1). GTDB lineage: Bacteria > Verrucomicrobiota > Verrucomicrobiia > Chthoniobacterales > Terrimicrobiaceae > UBA967. Next base: position 19,720 of record CALFPA010000034.1, read on the forward strand.
TTTCGAGCGAGTTGATCGGCAAGGTTCTCAAGAGCCTCGGAAAGCACCTCTCGAGTGGACCCCAAAAATACAGTCTCCACCGTCGTGGCGGCGTCATTGCAGCGGCACAACTTCTCAAGTCTCTCGAGAAAGATCTCAGCAAAAACCTTCTTACCAGCATCGAGGAGCGCAACGCCGAATTGGGCGAAGCGATCCGCAAAAAACTCTTCACCTTCGCCGACCTGGAGCGTCTCAGCCAACGCGACATTCAGCGCATCCTCCGCGATGTGGAGCAGGCCGATCTGGCCATTTCCGTGAAGTCTGCTTCGGAGACTCTCCGACGCGCGATCTATGGCGCCATGTCGAAGCGCGCCGCCGAATCCCTCAAGGAAGAGATGGAAATCCTCGGTCCGACACGCAGCAAAGATGTCGAAGCTGCCCAGGAACGCATCATTGCTCAGGTGATGCAGCTCTCGGAGTCGGGCGAGATTGATATTTCACCGGAGGACTCCAGTGAGTCTGGCGGCTAGGTCGATCGACTTCTGCTCGGTGCCGATCGCCATTGCGATCGTTGACGGTTTGCCGCCGGAGCCGGAGGTCATTCCCGAGCTTCTTGTGCCGATGAGCGAACACCAAGCCGCCTGCGAAGCCGCATTCAGCAAGGGTTTCCAAGAGGCGAATGATCATCTTGCCCAGCAAATCCTCGATCAACGCGCCGAAATCGCACAACTGCAGGACGCCGTTTTTATTTCTCTCTCGAAACAGCACGCGTCCCTCGCCGCCCAGGTGTCCGAGACTTTGCCGGACCTCGTGATTGAAATTGTCCAACGCGTTCTCGCCGGCATGACACCCGATCGCTCAGCCGTCGAGCGCCTCCTCACGGAGACCCTCGCTGAAATCGCCCCGGGCTCCACCGATGTCGAGGTGTTCCTCAGCGCATCCGATCTGGAACTCGTCAGCCGCCTCATGGCGGACTACGAGCACAAATACCCCGGCATCAAACTCACCGCTGATCCCGAGCTTTTGCCCGGAGACTGCCGCGCCAAGAGCCGCTTCGGCATGATTGATGCAAGGGTTTTCACGAAACTCCAAAATGTGGCCCGCTCGTTGAAATGAACAACGAGTCGCCTATCCTTCCCACCCTCATGCAGAACCTGCGGGGGCGCATCAACGCCACCGCGCCGGTGGTTCGGATGGGAGAGGTCGTGCAAGTGACGGGGCTCGTGATTGAATCAGTCGGGCCGAATGTTTCCCTCGGAGACATATGCGAGATCAGTTCTCCGAGGCTGTCGGGCTTGCAGGCCGAGGTGGTGGGATTTCGCGATCACCGGGTTCTTTTGATGCCGCTCGGTGAGATGCAGGAAATTCATGCCGGCTGCGATGTCGCTGCCACCGGACGCGCGGCGGGAATCAATGTCAGCGAGGCGCTCGTGGGTCGGATCATTGATGGGCTTGGCCGCCCGATCGACGGCAAGGGTCCCCTCCCCGCCGGCGTGCTTCGCCCACTTCACTGCGCTCCGCCAAATCCCCTCACCCGCCAGCGGATTTTGAAACCATTTCAAACCGGGGTGAAGGCTCTCGATCTTTTCACGCCGGTGGGTTGCGGTCAGCGGTTGGGTATTTTTGCCGGAAGCGGCGTCGGGAAATCCACCCTGCTCGGCATGATCGCCCGGGGCGCCGAGTCGGAGATCAATGTCATCGCCCTCATCGGTGAGCGGGGTCGCGAGCTCCGCGAGTTTATTGAAAAAGACCTCGGTCCGGAAGGCATGGCGCGCTCGATCATTGTGGTTTCCACGAGCGACCAACCCGCATTGATCCGACGCCGGGCAGCCCACATTGCCACAGCAATCGCCGAGCATTTCCGCGAGGAGGGCAAAAAAGTCCTCTTCATGATGGACTCCGTCACCCGCTACGCGATGGCTCAACGCGAAATCGGTCTGGCCGTGGGCGAGCCGCCCACCAGTCGCGGATACACGCCCTCGGTTTTCTCCGTTCTTCCCCGCCTTCTCGAGCGCACCGGCAGCGGGGAGCGTGGCTCGATCACCGCCCTCTACACCGTGCTCGTCGATGGCGATGACATGAACGAGCCGATCTCGGATGCCGTGCGTGGCATTTTGGATGGCCATGTGGTCCTGAGTCGCGCCCTCGCGACCGCCAATCATTTTCCCGCTGTGGATGTCCTCGAGAGCATCAGCCGCGTGACGCTGGAAATCTGCGCGAAGGAAGAACTCGCCTCCATCGGCAAGGCCCGCGACCTCCTCGCCACCTATCGCAAACACGAGGATGTTATTACGATCGGAGCCTACACGAAGGGCAGCAACGCCCAAGTCGACCAGGCGATCGAAAAACAACCCGCCCTCCGCGAGTTGCTCCGCCAACCGATTGAGGACAAATGGTCGCGTGAAAAAAGCTTCGCCGAACTGAAAAAACTCGTTCCATGAAACGGCAGAAATTCAGTCTCCAGACGATCCTCGACCTCCGCGAAAAAGCCAAAGAGAAGGCCGAGGAGGTTTTTGCCGCCGCCATTCGCGAGCGGGATCTCGCCGCCAATCGCGTCGCTCAAGCCGCAGCCCGGCTGGATGAATTGAACCGGATGATTTCCGGCGATCGTTTTCCCGCCTACCTCCGCGCCCAAAGTTGGGACGCCCTCACCGCCCAGCGCGATCTTTTACTCACACTCCAGCACCGCCTTGCCCAAGAGGAAAAAAAAGTCGCCGAGAAACGGGAACTTCTCATCGTGGCCGATCGCGACCACCGCTTGGTCTGCAAACTTAAAGAAAAATGGGCGCTCGGCGTGGCCTTCGAACAGGCCCGAAGCGAGGAAAGAATTCTTGAGGATTTCGTCACCACCACCCGTTTTTTACAAACAGCACACTAGAACACACCCGTCATGAAAAACACACCCACCCTTGATCCCTTCGGCGAAACCGAATCCGAATCCCCCTCGCTTTGGGGCCCGATCATTATCGCCATCATCCTCGGAATCGCCACCTCGGCCGGAGTCCTTTTTTGGCGTTGGCCGAGCATCTCAGCCACTCAAGAAGCACCATCCCACTCCAAGGCGACCACCCTTTTTAAAACCAAAGCCGAAGCCCAATCGAAAAATTGGGATTACTACACCAGCGAGGTGGAAGGTGTCATGAAGGAACTTCGCGAACAGGTCATCACCTACGAACAAAAGACCAAGGATCTCGCTGCCGTCGAACTCCGCATTGATGCCGAAAAAAAAGAACTCCTCCGCATTCAGGACGAGATCAAAACCATGCGCAACGAACTCAACTCCCACTCGGCACAAATTCAAGGCTCTGAAAAAACCAACCTCCGCGTGATTGCCGGCACCTATTCCAACATGAAGCCCATCGATGCCTCGACAATTTTGGCTCAAATGCCAGAAACCGATGCCGCCAAGATTCTTTCCGTCATGAAAAAAGACGCCTCTGGCAAAATCCTCGGGGAAATGGCCCGCATGAAAGACCCCAACGCCGAAGATGGCGCGAAAGATGCTTCACTAGCTACAAAGGCCGCAAAAATTACCTCGCAAATCCGGCTCTTGAATCCAGAACCAGCTACCGCCCAATGACAAATGTCCAGACATTGCCCAGCAAATCCCAGCCCACCGAAAGCGGTCGGGCCGAGATGGGCAATTTTTTCCAAGCGGCCAGATCCCCGCTTGCTGGAAATTTGTCCAATCCAGATTTCGATAGTTTTTTAAGCGATCCCGAATCCAAAACCCTATCCGAGGAATTGCAGGAGGAGCAAGAGGCAGCCAAGAAAAGGAAAAAACTGGTCGACGCGGCGCTGGTCAGTCCAACTTTGCAATCGGAAAATCCTATTTTAGAGAGCCAAATCAAGGAGTGCAGCAGTTGCGATACTTCCATTGATCAAGAAGATGTAAATATACTTTCAACAAAATCCCCACAAGATGAGTTGATTGAAAAAAAAGAAGAAGCCTTAGAAGAAGAAGCAGAGGCTGAGATCTATTCAGAAACCCGTGGCACGGAAACTGCTTTGGCAGATGATGAAATGATTGCTTTGGCACCAGTCGATGGCTCGGAGTCCCCAACTCAAACACTTCGCGAACCTGCGATTACATCGATCAATCGCCTTGCCGCCTATGCCGCCTTGGATCGTGGAGCGATCGCTCCTTTGGGAAATTCGGCGAACTCCAGCGATTCCGGCCTCGGAAATCCTGCTAGCGGCATGCCAACACCGATTCAATCCATCAAGCCACAAGCCGCCACAGCCGCCTCCCAAGCAACTACTCTCTTCAAATCCCTTGCGCCGGAATTGGATAAGTTCAAACAAACCGGCAGCTCCCAGATTCAACTGGATCTCCCCGTAAACGAGCAAGAATCCGTTCGCATCAAATTGTCCCTTCGCGGCGGCGAAATTCGCTCCACATTCATCACCGAATCCCCCGAACTCCGAGAGGCACTCCAAAAGGCATGGCCCGAATTTTCCCAAAATTCCCGCGATCGAGGCTACCGCTTGGGAGACCCCGCCTTTCAACAAGGTTTCCAAGAAAATAACGCCAATCTCGGGGAAAATAGCCGCCGACAATCGGACAGCCGCCCCTACGAAACGGGCGAAGCTTTCGCCCCAACCACCCTCCGCAAGGGAACATCCAACAGCTCCTCGACCTCTCAAACTCCCTCCACCGCCCTTTGGGCCTAAAGTTTTACTGCCATGACCGTCTCCAACGCTACAAACCCCGCCACAACCGCTACAGATCCGATGACTGGACTCGCCAAAACCAGAGATGTTGGGCAGAAAACCCTTGGCGCAGATGATTTCATGAAAATCCTGATGACCCAACTCACGGCTCAGGATCCGATGAACCCCATGAAAGACACGGAGTTCATCGCCCAGATGGCAAATTTCTCATCGCTCGAGCAGATGCGCGGTCTGTCCCAATCGTTCACCGCCTATTCCAGCGGTCAGCAAATGGCCACAGCCCCGCTTTACCTCGGCTGCGAGGTGACCGTCAAAGACCCTTCCTCGCTAAACGGCGAGATCAAGGGCAAGGTGGAATCCGTAACGGTCAAGAATGGATCTCCTGCCCTTGTGATCAATGGCAAGACTTACGATCCCAAACTCATCACAAATATTTCCCTCCCACCCGAGCCCATCGCACCCGTCGTTCCAAGCTCGATTGATTCTTCCACTGTAGCTCAGACCACCACAACCAACTAAAAATCCTATGGCACTCCTCAATTCCTTCAACAGCGGCGTTGCCGGTATCAAAACCTTCAGCAAAAGCCTTGAGGTCATTGGCGATAACATTGCGAATGTGAACTCGACTGGCTTTAAGACCTCCAGGGTGACAAATCAGGATAGTTTTGTAGAAACATTAAGAGCTCCAACGGCAGCTAATGGAGACGCGGGTGGACTTAACGGCATGCAGGTTGGAATGGGTTCCAGCGTATCAAGCATTTCCCAGAAATTCACTCAAGGTGCGCTGACAACTACAGCGGGCCCGACAGATTTGGGTATTTCTGGTCAAGGCTTTTTTAAAATCACGGATGCTGCAGCCAATACTTTCTACACACGAGCCGGTGATTTCAGAGTGGATGAATTAGGAACTCTTCGAACAAATAGCGGAATGTTGGTAGTTGGCGCGACAGCGGCAGCATTTTCAGGCGCAGAGGCATTCAGCTTTTCAAAAGACGGAACAATAAATATTTATAAAGCAGGATCGCCGACTCCTGTGACCGGCGGCACTCTCGAGTTGATTACCTTTGCCAATCCAAATGGCCTCAAGCGAGAAGGAGCCAACTTGTTTAGCAATCTGGGAGCTGCAGCCGGCGCTGAAAATAGTGGCTCAACTATAAAAGGCGACATCATCCAAGGCACACTCGAGCTCTCGAATGTCGATCTCACGCAAGAATTCTCCGACCTCATCGTCGCCCAGCGTGCATTTCAAGCCAATTCACGCGTGATTACCGTTTCCGACTCAGTGTTGGAGGAAGTAGTCAACCTCAAGCGGTAAAAAAAATCGCTCTTTTAAAAACTCGTCTAAACCCTAAAAAACACACCCATGGCAGCAAACGAATCCGAAACAATCCCGGCCTCCGGAGGTTCCTCAAAAAAATCCAGCAACGCGCTGATCCCTATCATCGTAGTGATCCTGCTCGTGCCCGCACTTTGTTATGGGGTGATGGAGTTTCTCATCATACCGAAACTCAAGTCGGCTTCAGGTGGCGGGGCTAATCACTCGAAAACCGAGAGCTCTGCCAAAGCCAAAGGCGATTCCCGTGGCGGTGTGAAGCCTCCTGGCGAGCACACCGCGGAATTCGGCAAGGAGGCAATCGTTGTGAATCTCGCCGGTTCCGGAAATTCCCGATACCTCCGAACCAACTTCACCGTCGCAAGTTCCGATCCGAAAATTCAAGATCTTATTGATGACAATATAAGTTTGCTCAAAGACGCGGCGATTACTGTTCTTACCACCCAGTCCCTGGATGCCCTCGATGGCGCCAATGGCCGCGAAGTAGTTCGCAAGGGCATCATCAGCAGATTTAATAATGTCCTTGGAGGTGAAGCGATAGATCAAATCTACTTCACCGAATTCCTCATCCAGTAATTTACCTCCCAAAATCAAGTTATGGCTGGCCCAATGAACCAATCCGACATCGACCAACTTGTCGCCGAAGCGGCAGGCTCGATCGATGCTAAGATGATTTTTCGGTCGGATGGCGAACGCTTTCCGAAATCGAATCCCGTGGCGCCAAAGACATTTGATTTTCGCACGCCAATCCATTTAGCCGAGGCCGAATTACGCCGTCTCCGCACGATCCACACGGGTTTTATCTCGACGATTTCGGCGCGCTTTTCCTCGCTCCTGCGAGCGGACATGAGCCTGAAACTCTCCCGCTTGACCACGATGCCTTACGCGAAATTCTCGGAGTCGATGAAAAACCCGACCCACATTTCGCTGTTCAAGGTCGATCAGTTATCCGGCATCGGAATCCTCGAAATCAGCCCCAAGCTCGCCATCAGCATGACAAACCGCATGCTCGGCGGTCGCGGTATGTCCTCTGAAGAGGATGAACGCTACCTTACTGAAATCGAAGTCGCCCTCCTCGAAGAAATCGTCGACATCATCGTTCAAGAATGGTGCCGGCAATGGAAGGACGAACGCCCCTTCACCGGCCGCCAAATCGGTCACGAAAATAATCCCCGCTTCCTCCAAGTTTGCTCGTCAGATGCCGTCACACTGGTTCTCACCATCGAGGCACTCGCCGGCGATAGTCCCGAGCAAATCCAGTTAGGCATCCCCTACAACATGCTCGAGCCGATCGTGAAAACCATTCACGCCCAGCGCTCACGAGAGATGCAAACCACCCCGGATTCGAAGCCCCAACAATGGCGCTCGTCCTACAACCAGATCGCGGTCCCCTTGGTCGCCGACTGGGAGGTTCCGCAAGTCAGCGTGAGTGATATTCTGGCGCTCCGAGCCGGCGATATCTTGGAAATGCCGAAGTCCACCCTCGCAAATACCCGCGTGCGCATTGCCAACTCTCCCCGATTCATTGCACAAGCCGGATCGGAAAACGGCCATGTCGCCATCCAAATCTCTTCCGAAATCAAAAACGCCACCAAATCATGAGCTCCGCCACCGAATCCAAGAACCTGAATGTCATTCTCGATGTCAAAGTCGACCTCTCGGTCCGCATCGGCTCCTGCATGTTGCCCATGAGGGATGTTGTGGAACTCGGCGAAGGAACCGTTCTCCAACTCGACCAATTGGCCAGCGAACCCGTCGGCCTTTATGTGAACGACAAATTGATCGCCCGGGGCGAGGTCGTCGTCGTCGAGGAAAACTTCGGCATTAAAATCACGCAGATCGTCGGAGAATCGGCATGAGAAACTTGGCGTGGCGGTGCGCCCTCGCGGCGGCCCTCGCGTGTCTCTTACCAGCTTCTCTCAAGGCGACAGAATCGGCGGGAGCGGCTCCGGCATCGCACGCAAACTTCACCACCGAATCTTCCGAACCCAAATCCTCGGATCCCGCCCCAGCTCAGCCTGCCGTTGCTGCCCCGGAAAAAAACCAACCCACTCGCCCCCCCACTCCGGACTTCGATTCCTTGGGCCGGATGCTCGGATACCTCACCTTCTTCGCCGCGCTGGCTGGAGCCGTCCTCTATTTTGTAAAATTCGGCCTCCCGCTCCGAAAAGGCCTTGCTTCCGATCGCAAACTCCAAGTCTTGGAAACCCGCCCGCTCGGTAACAAACAATACCTTCTCGTCGTTGGCTACGAAGACACCCGAATGCTTATCGGTGTGACCCCTGGCAAAATCGACTACCTCTGCCCCCTCGACTCGACCACGGCCCCGGCAGATTTCAGCGCGATGATGGGCCCCATCGAAAACCAAGCACCCCGTTCATGATCCCGGTCCGTAAACTTTCCCGTCTTCTTTTGCTGGTTCTCGTTCTGCTCGGCGGAACGCTCCACTCGTTTGCCCAAACCCCCACAACTCCGAGTGCGCCGATCGCTCCGTCCGCCCCCGCAGCACCCACCGCCCCTCGCCCTCCATCGGCTCCCTCGGTTGCCACCCCCCTAATCAATTTGCAAATCGGCAACGGCAACGAGCGCGAAAATCTCAGCACCGCGATCCAAATCGTGGTCGTCATGACGCTCCTCACATTGGCGCCATCTCTTGTCATGCTCATGACGAGTTTTACTCGCATTGTCATCGTTCTCGGCTTCGTGCGCACCGCACTAGGCGTGCCGAGCGCCCCCGCCAATCAACTCCTCATTGGGCTCTCCCTTTTCCTGACTTTTTTCATCATGGCCCCCGTCTGGCAGGACATCCAGGCCCAGGCACTCACGCCCTACATGAATGAACAAATAAGTTCGAACGAGGCCATGGACCGCGCGATTGCGCCGATCCGCACCTTCATGCTCCGCCAGACCCGACCAGGCGAGGTCGATTTCTTCCTCGATCTCGCAGGAATGGGGCGCACGGCTGTCAACGACCTGCCCATGCGAGTTGTTCTTCCCGCATTCGTGGTGAGCGAACTCCGAACCGCATTTCAAATGGGCTTCCTGATTTTTATTCCATTCCTGGTAATCGACTTCCTGGTCGCCTCCACCCTCATGTCGATGGGCATGATGATGATGCCCCCGACTATGGTTGCCCTCCCACTGAAATTGCTTTTGTTCGTGCTGGTGGATGGTTGGCAACTCGTGATCCGCTCGCTCGTTCAAAGTTTCGCCGCATGAACCAAGAGTCCGCCATCGAGATGCTCCGCTCGCTCATCACTGTCTCTCTGACCGTGGTGACACCCGTGATTTTAGCGGCCCTCGTGGTTGGCGTGGCCGTGAGCCTCCTCCAAGCCATCACCAGCATTCAGGAACCCACTCTCAGCTTCGCCCCGAAACTCATCGCCATCGGAGCCGTCATCATCATCGGAGCGCCTTGGATGGTCCGCCAGTTGATGCAGTTTACGATTTTCTTCCTCAATAAAATCCCAGAGATGACGCGATGATCACGATCCGCATCGAGGACATCTACCCCGGAATGCTCATTTTTCTCCGAGCCTCCGGAATGTTTCTCATCATGCCCGTCTTTTCAGGCAGCATGATTCCCCCACCCGTGAGGATCGGGATCGCGGCAATGATCGCCTACCTTCTTGCTCCCATCTTCGGGAATTTCGGCGGCGTTCCAGCCCACTGGTTTTTGCTCGTCAGTGAGGTCATCCATGAAGTCCTCACCGGCCTCTTGCTCGGATTTGCGGTCCGATTCCTGCTCTACGCTCTGGAAATGGCTGGTGAAATCATCGCAGTTCAAGTCGGGCTCTCCCTCAGCTCCAATATCGACCCCATCACGCGCAACTCCGCCACGCCACCGAATATCATGCTGCAGTCCTTCGGCTTGGTGCTTTTTCTGGTGACCGGAGCCTACCAATATTGCCTTGTCGCATTTGCACGGAGTTTTGAAATTTTCCCGCCCAACGCGATTTTCGACCCCCAATCGATCAACGAGGTCATCGCCGCCAGCGGACGGGTTTTCCTCTTGGCGATCCAAATCTCCGCGCCGCTCTTGGCGATCAGCTTTCTCGTCAATATGTGCTTCTCGGTCCTCGGCCGCGCCGCGCCGAGTCTCAATGTTTTCCTCCTCAGCTTCCCCGTCCAAATCCTCGCCGGCCTCACCGTTTTTGCGATGACGCTTGGGCTAACCGTGCAATACATCGTCCGCGACATGCAGCAACTGCCCGAGACGATGCTACGCTTCCTCCGCTGACCCCGCCATGGCCGAGCAAAACGACAACGCCACAGAGAAACCGACAGAAAAAAAACTCTCGGACTCCCACAACAAAGGCCAATTCGCCCAAGCCGCCGAAATCCAAATGGTCTTCGGCTTGGTCGCCGCTTATTTCGTTTTGCTTTTCACACTCGGCGACCAATCCCGCTTCATCACCAAGTTCGTCGCCAGCGTTCTGGGAAATCTCGAAAAATACGAAGTCGTCAGCTATGCGCTCCCTGAGTGGATCATGATGGGTTTTCTCATGCTCTTCGGATTGCTCCTTCCGATGCTCCTGGCCACCACCGTCGCCAGCATACTGGCCGGGGGACTTCAAAGCGGCTTCAAAGGCACCCCGGAGGTTATTGAGGCGAAATTCGACAAGCTCAATCCCGTCACGGGCTTTCAGCGCGTCTTCAGCAAACAGGGGCTGGTCAAAATGGTCATCGACCTTGGTAAATGCCTCATCGTCGCCGCACTCATTTACACCGGCGTCCAGGATGTCCTCACCGACCCGATTTTCTTCACCCCCGTTCCGATTTTTCGTCTCGGAACTTTTATCTTCGACTCAAGCCTCATGCTCTTTTTCCGCCTGGCGATCGCCATGAGCGGCCTGGCGCTTCTTCACTACCTCTACCAACTCAAAAAAACCGAGAAGGACTTGATGATGACCAAGCAGGAGATCAAGGACGAACAACGCCAGGCCCAAGGCGACCCAAATGTGAAAATGGCCCAGCGCGCCATGGCCCGCCGCCTCCTCCAGCGCCAAATGCTCGCCGATGTCCCGCAGGCCGATGTGATCATCACGAACCCGACCCACTACGCCGTCGCCCTCAAATACGAACGCGGCGTGGACTCCGCCCCGGTCGTTCTCGCCAAGGGCCACAACAGCTTCGCCCAACGCATCAAATCGATCGGTGCGAAATTCGAAGTTCCCACGGTCGAAAACAAACCCATCGCCCGTGCCCTCTTCAAATTCGGTCAGGTCGGCAAACCCATCCCCTCCCAACTTTATCAAGCCATCGCCGAGATTCTCGGCTATGTCTACCGCACCCATCGCTACTACTTCTTCCAACTGAAATCCCGCCGCCTGAAATCCTGACGCCCTTAGAGAATGGCCAATCCCACAGTCGATAGCGCAAACCCATCTCCGTGGAGCCGATTGCTGAAGCAATCGGACCTCATCTTCACCCTCGGCCTGTTCGGCATTGTTCTGCTTCTGGTCGTGCCCATCCCTACTTGGGCACTGGATTTTTTCCTTTCTTTGAACATCGGCATCTCGCTGATGATCCTCCTCGTCATCATCTATGTGAAGGATCCACCCGAGTTCTCGGCCTTCCCCACGATCCTCCTCGCCGTCACGCTGCTGCGCCTCGCGCTGAACATCGCCTCGACCCGCCTCATTTTGCTCGATGGCTACGCAGGCCAAGTCATCGAGGCGTTCGGCAAGGTTCTCATTCAAGGAAACTACCTCGTCGGCGCGGTGGTTTTCATCATCCTGGTCATTATCAATTTCATCGTGATCACGAAGGGCGCAGGCCGAATCGCGGAGGTCGCCGCGCGTTTCACTTTGGACGCCATGCCGGGCAAGCAAATGGCGATCGACGCCGAACTCAACGCCGGCATCATCGATGAATTAACCGCCACCAACCGCCGACTTAAGGTCCAAAAAGAAGCTGATTTCTACGGCGCGATGGACGGTGCCAGCAAGTTCGTGCGAGGCGATGCCGTCGCAGGCATTCTCATCACCATTATCAATGTCATTGGCGGCTTCGGTATCGGAATGCTCCAAAAAGGCATGCCGATCGATGTCGCCCTCGAAAAATACACCCTCCTCTCCATCGGTGACGGCCTTGTTTCCCAAGTTCCTGCCCTCATCATTTCCGTCGCCGCCGGCTTGCTCGTCACCCGCGCCCAAGGCGAGAACAGCCTCGGCGACCAGATCGGCCAGCAAATCGGCGCCTACCCCCGCGCCGTGGGAATTTGCGCCGGCTTGATTAGCGCAATGGCCTTCATTCCTGGATTGCCACCGATTCCCTTTCTGATTCTCGGCGCCATCACAGGAACGATGGCCTACCTGCTCAAGAAAAACGCCACCGCCGCCGAGGAAAAACTCGGACCCGGCGGGAAGCTCGCCCTCCCCGCTCCCGGAGGCTCCCGACCGGCCGCTGGCGGCGGAGCGCCCCCAGCCGGCGCCCAAGGCGGCGACGGCAAATCCCCCGAGGATTTCCACAAACTCATCGAAACCGAAATCCTCTCCATCGAGGTCGGCTACGGACTACTCCGGCTCGCCGACAAAACCCAAGGCGGCGACCTCCTCGACCGCATTACCGGCGTCCGCAAAGGCTTCGCACGCGACAATGGCATGGTCATCCCGCCCATCGCCATTCGCGACAGCCTGGAACTCGAGCCGAACGAATACCGCTTCCTCCTTCGTGGCAAATCCATCGCCCACGCGACCGTCATCCCGAACCGCTGGCTCGCGATGAATGTCAGCGGCAGCCATATCACTCTCAAAGGCGTCCCGACCCGCGAACCCGTCTTCGGCATCGAAGCCGTCTGGATCGCCGAGGAGGAAAAACGCACCGCCGAGATCAATGGTTACAGCGTCGTCGATGCCGTCTCGGTCCTCATCACCCACCTCGCCGAATCCCTCAAACAAAGCGCCCACCTCATTCTCAGCCGCCAGGAAGTCCAAGGCCTCATCGACCGCGTGAAGGAAACCAACCCCTCGCTCGTCGCCGAACTCCTCCCCGATCTCGTCAATCTCGGCATCATCCAACGCGTCCTCCAAAACCTCCTCCGCGAGGGCGTGCCCATCAAAAACCTTCCCCTCATCCTGGAAACCGTCGCCGACTACGCCACCGTCACCAAAAACCCCGACGAACTCTCCGAGCAAGTCCGCAAGCGCCTCGGCACCTATTTCATCGCCCAATACGAATCCGAGCCGGGCCAGATCAAAGCCATCACGCTCGATCCCCGCATAGAGCAAACCCTCATCACCCGCATCCAGCGCTCGCATTTCGAAACCACCCTCGCCCTCGACCCTCAAACTGCCCAATACCTCCTGCGCGAACTCACCATCCGCTCAAATTCCATGGCCGAGCAGGGCTTGTTGCCAACCGTCATTCTCAGCGCCGAACTCCGCCTCGCCTTCAAGCGCTTCTTCGAGCCCTCCCTCCCGAAGATTCATGTCCTCGCCTACCAAGAACTCCCCGCCCAAACCGAAATTCAAAACATCGGCATCATCACGCCGCCCGTGACTCAAGCCGGAGATCCGTCCAACCAAGTCGCAGCCTGATTCTCCCCGTTTTCAAAAAAATCGCAGCGCGTCATTTTCCCCCTGCGATTTTTTCATGACCTGCTAGGTTTTCCCTATGAAATCAGCCGGGGAAATGTCACCAACGGAAATGCGCGCCGAAATCTTTCGCGTCGCCCGGCTCTGTGCCCCCTGCCTCGATTCGATGGGACCCGCCACCTTCCACGGCAATCCCGCCACCCCGTCGGAACTCACCAACTGGCGCGACTCCGTGTGGACTCCCTACCTTTCGCCCGCCGTCGAAGCCGCCCTCGCCGTTGGTAAAATCGGATGCCGCGAATTGATCGAAATCGACCAGAAACTCGATCTCCAACTCGCTGGCCCAATCGCCAAATCCTCCCGCACCGCCGGACGCCAACTCTCCACCCAATTCTCCGCCCCCGCCAACGAACCCGCCCTCCTCAAATTCCTCGCCGCCGTTGCTTCCGGCTCCTCCCCGGGCCACCTCGCCGTCGTCTTCGCCGCCCGCGCCGCCGTTTTCCACATCGCCCTCCCAACCACCCGCGCCGCTCTGCTGTTTCTCGAAATGCGTGCCGCGCCGATCGACTCGCTTTGGCCAATTCTCGAGGCTTGCCTCGCCGGAGCCAAGCCAGCCGCAACCTCGCTCCACGCCGCCTGATCCCTTTCCCGAGATGCCCTCACTCGACACTCCCGAAATCGAAACCAAGGACAAATCCGATCTCGATTCCGTCTGGAATGTTGTGGTCCACAACGACCCTGTGAACCTCATGAGCTATGTCGCCATGGTCTTCCGCAGAGTCTTTGGATTTCCCCGCGAAAAAGCCGAACTCCACATGATGGAAGTCCACAAAAGCGGACGCTCGATCGTCTGGAGCGGCTCCCGCGAGGAGGCTGAGTTGTATGTCCAACAACTCCACTCCCACCTCCTCCTCTCCACTCTGGAAAAAAATCCGGCCCAATGAAAATTGGTATCAGCATTCTCCAGGACGGCGGCGTGCTCTTCGAAGGCATCAATCCCCTGCTCCAAAAAATGCTCACCGAAATCCGGACCTCCGCCGAACTCGACGACCCCCGCGTGGAAGCCAGATTTTTCCAATCACCAACCACCGATCCCGAGGCCGAGGACTTGCGTGAGGACTGGAAGGCCTTCGTCCAACCCGACCTCCACAGCGCTTTCGCCTCCTCCCGCGAGGTCGTCGATGCCGACCTCCGTCGCTGCTCGTCCACCCCTCAAGGCCACCGTTCTCTTTTGATTCCAAAAAATCACATCGACCACTGGCTCTGCGCCCTCAACCAAGCCCGCCTCGCCCTCGTCGAATCTCATGGATTTTCCGAGAGCGAGATGTCCCGCCAACCAGAAAACCTCGAAGACCTGCGCGATTACGCCCTCCTCCAACTCAGCATCTACGGACTCATGCAGGAATGGCTCGTCTCCCTCCTCGACTGATCCTCTTCCCCCTCTGTGCGCTCTGTGTCCTCTGTGGTCAAACCCCCAAGTAGCCCCCCTTCCCGCTCACGACAGTCTTTGCAAATGCCCTGCTACCCACTAACCTTTCTGCCATGAAATACGCGTTTCTCGGCGCGGGCCGCATGGCCTCGGCCATCATTCAAGGAATGCTCCGGGCCAATGTTTGCGAGCCCTCGGATATCGTTGCCGCCTGCCCCGAACCAGAGTTGCTCCAGAGCCTCCGCGACGCCACCTCGATCAAGGTCGTTTCCGACAACGCTGAAGCCGCCGCCAAGGCCGAGGTTTTGGTTTTGTGCGTGAAACCCCAAGACGCCGCCAAGGCCCTCAAACAAACCGGCGAGGCTTTGAAAAACAAACTCCTCGTCTCGATCGCTGCGGGACTTTCCCTTGATACCCTTCAAAAAATCGCGCCCGGCGCGCGTGTGGTTCGCGCTATGCCCAACACCGCCGCCATCGTCGGCCGCTCAGCCACAGCCTATGCGGCCGCTGCGGACACCTCCCCGAAGGATCGCGAATTAGCAGAGTCCGTTTTTTCCAGCATCGGCGAGGTTTATCCGGTGGAGGAAAAACTTCTCAACGCCGTCACGGGTTTGAGCGGCAGCGGACCGGCTTATGTTTTTCTCATGATCGAAGCGCTCTCCGATGGAGGAGTCACTTGCGGGCTACCTCGCAAGCTCGCACAGGACCTGGCGATTCAAACCGTCCTTGGCGCCGCCGAACTCGCGAAAGCCACCTCGGAACACCCCGCCGTGCTGCGCGAAATGGTCACCAGCCCCGGCGGAACCACCGCCGCCGCACTGACGGAACTCGAAAACCGGGGAGTCCGCGCCGCATTTATCGAAGCGGTTCGCGCTGCCGAACGCCGTTCCGGCGAACTGGCTGGAAAATGAGGCTCGGTCTCGGAGCCATCCTCGCGATTGGGCTTGTATTCGCCCCATCGCTCCCCGCCCAAGAAGCTCCCGCCAAATTCACCCCGCGCATCCTCGCCGAGGCCGTCGTCGAGGGAAACCGCGCTTTCGAGGCCAAAGACTACGCCACCGCCCGCCGCGCCTACGAGCGCGTCCTCTCGCTCGATCCTCAAAATCAAATGGGCCTCGTGAATCTCGGCATGGTCGAATTCTACTCGGGCGATCCCGCGAAATCCGAAAACCTCCTCAAACAAGCCGTCCGCCAGCGACTCGAAACCGCCCCGGCCTGGCTGACCCTCGGGATGATTTACATGGACCAAAACCGCTTTCCCGAAGCCCTCGCCGCCTTTTCCCAAGCGGCTCTGCACGATCCGAACAACCCTCGCGTCCGGAATTTCCTCGGCGTGGTGGTCGGCCGCGAAGGTTGGATTTACGGAGCCCAGCAACAACTCCGCCGCGCCGTGGAACTCGACCCCGCCTACGCCGACGCCCACTACAATCTGGCCGTTTTCTACCTTCAGGAAAAACCGCCCGCCACCGAGTTGGCGAAGCGACATTATTTCAAAGCCATCGAACTCGGAGTTGAAAAAGACCCGTCGATGGAAAAGGTTTTCCACCCAGCAAATCCCAAACCCTGACCTCATGCGACTTCCTGCTTTCCTCGTCACCCTCGTTCTTCCTTTTGTTCTCTCAAACGCCAGCGCTGCGATTTCCGTCGCCGCCAAGTCCGCAATCCTTCTCGACGCCAACACCGGCCAAGTCCTCTACAAAAAAAACGACACCGCCCAGCGCGCCGTCGCCAGCACCCAAAAGCTCCTCACCGCGCTGATCGTCGCCGAGTCGGGCGATCTCGATAAAAAGTTCACCATCGAGTTGATCGATACCCAGTGCGAACCCTTCAAACTCTACATCAAGCCGGGTCAGACCTACACCCGCCGCCAACTTCTCCACGCCCTGATGATTCGCAGCAGCAACGATGTCGCCCGCGCTCTCGCCCGTGACAACGCCGGCAGCATCGAGGCTTTCGCCCTCAAGATGACGCGCCGCATGCAGGAACTCGGAGGAACTGCCTCAAATTTTGTGAACCCCAATGGCCTGCCCGCCTCCGGTCAGTATTCCACCGCCCGCGATATGGCTCGCGTGGCCCGCATGGCCTACCGCAATTCCACCCTCCGCCAGATTATGAACACCAAAAATTACGATTTCCGTTTCTCGAGCGGGAAAGTCTCTCCTCTTCGCAACACCAACCGTCTCCTGCGCACCTACTCGTTCTGCAACGGCATGAAAACCGGCTACACCAACGCTGCCGGGCATTGTTTGATCTCCAGCGGATCGCACAACGGCCGCGACTGCATTGCCGTGGTGCTGGGATCAACCAAAGGCGTCGTCGCCGAGGAATCCGCCAAACTCCTCGCCCTCGGCCTTCAAATGAGTCCCTCACAAGTCAAAACCACCCGACTGGCTAACAACTAATTCGCCTTGTCGCGTTCCTACACACTCCACTCCCCGGCACGCCCGAATTCGGGCATCGATTTCGAGAAGGAACTCAACCCCGAGCAATTCGCCGCCGTCACCTCCTCACCCGGCAGATCCTTGGTGATCGCCGGAGCAGGCAGTGGAAAAACCCGCACGCTCACTTATCGAGTCGCCTGGCTTTTGGAACAAGGCATCCCCGCAGGTTCGATTCTCCTGCTCACCTTTACCAACAAAGCCGCCCGCGAAATGGTGGAGCGCGTCCACAACCTCCTTCCCGGCGCGGCGGATGGACTCTGGGGCGGCACCTTCCACTCGATCGGGAACCGCATCCTCCGCCGACACGCCGCCGACATCGGATTCCGCGAGGGATTTTCCATCATGGACCGCGACGACTCGGAGGAAATGATCGCCGCCGTGGTTGCGAAACAGGGTCTCGTGGATACCACACGAAAATTCCCCAAAGCCGGAGTCCTGTCCGATATCTTCAGCCTCGCCATTAACACCGCCGCCCCCATTGGCAAAATCCTCGCCGAAAAATACCGCTACTTCATTCCCCTCGCCCCGGAGATCGAGAAAGTTCAAGCCGCCTACGAAGCCAGAAAGCGCGACGCGAACTCGATGGATTTCGATGACCTTCTTTCCAAAACCCTGGAGCTTTTTCTGACCCAACCCGAAGTCGCCGCTCTTTACCAGCGCCGCTTCCAGCAAATCCTCGTCGATGAATACCAGGATACGAACCGCCTCCAGTCCGAACTCATCGACCTCCTCGCCGCCCACCACGGCAATCTCATGGTGGTCGGAGACGACGCCCAGAGCATCTACTCCTGGCGCGGAGCGAATTTCGAAAACATCCTCCAATTTCCCAAAAACCACCTGGGCTCCCGCGTTTTTAAAATCGAAACGAACTATCGAAGCGTCCCCCAAGTCCTCGAAGTCGCCAACGCCGCCATCGGCGGGAACGAACGCCAGTTTCCAAAAACCCTTGCCCCCATCCGCAAGCCACACGCCGTCAAACCAGCCCTTGTCGCCCTTCCGACCAATTCCCAGCAAGCCGCCTTCGTCGCCCAGCGTGTCATGGAACTCCTCGACGAGGGCATCCCGCTCGAGCAAATGGCCGTGCTCTATCGCGCGCACTACCACTCGATGGAAGTGCAGTTGGAATTCACCAAGCGAGGCATTCCCTTTTCGATCACCAGTGGACTCCGGTTTTTTGAGCAAGCCCACATCAAGGATGTCGCCGCATTTCTGAAATTCACCGTCAACCCGCGCGATGAAATGTCCTTCAAGCGCATCGTCCGCCTCCTCCCGGGCATCGGTAACAAGACGGCTGAAACGCTCTGGGAGCGCACCCAATCCCTCCTTGGCGGCTCGACCGACTTCGCCCGGCTCGCCGAAGCCAAAGTCCCCTCCAAGGCCGGAAAAGAATGGTCGCAACTTGTCCTCACCCTCGCCGACCTCGTTCCACAAGGCGCCCCGCTCGGCCCCGCAGCCATGATCGAATGCGTCCTCTTCGCGATCTACGACGATTACATGAAGGGCAAATTCCCGAACTATGATGCCCGCCGTGAGGATTTGCAGACTCTCCAAACTTTCGCCGGCCAGTTCGAATCCGCCTCCGATTTCCTCTCTCAACTCGCCCTCCTCGGCGGTCTCGAAACGGCAGACGCCTTCGCCGGGGCCGCAGAGAGTGAGAAGATCACGCTCTCCACCCTCCATCAGGCGAAAGGCCTCGAGTGGCGTGTCGTTTTCCTGATCTGGCTGGCCGACGGGATGTTTCCAAGCAGCCGCAGCCTCGAGGACCCCGTGGGCCTTGAGGAGGAGCGCCGACTGTTCTATGTGGGCGTCACCCGCTGCATGGATGAACTCTACCTCAGCTACCCCGAAATGCGTCTCGGCGCCGGCTACGGCGAAATTTTTCAGACCCCCTCCCGCTTTCTCCGCGAGATTCCGGAGGAACTTCTCGAAGTCTGGGATGTCTCCCCCACCCCTTCCGCAAAATGGGGTGGCGATCCGCTCCCGATCGACGACGAGCCGTTTTGATCACTGCCGATTCAAAAAGCGAACTCGCCTTTTGAAAGGCCCGATGGATACCTTCCCGCCGTGAGCCAATCCTGTCCCGTGCGCGTTCGTGCGAAGTTTTTTTTCGAGGGAGATAAAAAGTTTTTCATTAAGGGAGTGAACTACGGCCCCTTCGCTCCTGACTCCGAGGGCGAGCATTTCGGAACTCCCGAAAAAGCCCGCGCCGATTTTGAATTGATGCGCGAGGCCGGCGTCAACCTCGTCCCTATTTACTATGTCCCGCCGCGCTGGTTTCTCAATCTCTGCCATCAATTCGGCATCCGCGTGTTGATCTCGATTCCGTGGGCCGAGCATTTGGAATTTCGCAACGACCGCGCCCGCCGCCTCAAACGCCGCGTGGCCGATCTCGTGGAAGCCTCTGCCAACCGCTGTGGTCTGACCCGTATCTCAAAAAAAATCTAGCGCCTCGAGATGTCCGGATCCGTCAGCGACTACCAATACAACCTCCCCCCGGAACTCATCGCCAATCGCCCCGCCCTCCGGCGCGACGACTCGCGCATGATGGTCATCCACCGCAAAACGGGAGTGATCGAACACCAAACTTTCCGCGACTTTCCATGCCACCTTCTCGAAGGCGATTTAGTGACTTTGAACAACTCGCGTGTCATCAAAGCCCGACTCCTCGCTGAGCCTCTGGGCATCGAGGTTTTCCTTCTCGAAAATCTTGGTGACTCCCGCTGGAAATGCCTTTGCAAACCCGGCCGCAAACTTCGCATCGGCACGCGCATTCCGATTGCGGGAACTTCAGCCGAGGTTCTGGAAATCCTCCCCGGCGGCGAGCGTATCATGAGCTTCGACTCGCCCCCCGATCTCGAGACCCACGGCCACATGCCCCTGCCCCCCTACTTCAAACGCGCCGCCGACTCGGCCGATGACGAACGCTACCAGACCGTCTATGCCAAAGCCTCCGGCTCCGTGGCCGCGCCCACCGCAGGACTACATTTCACTCCCGAAATCCTCGCCACGATTCCCCACACTTTTCTCACCCTGCATGTCGGCGCCGGCACCTTTCTTCCCGTCAAAACCGACCGCCTCGAGGACCACGAAATGCACGAGGAATCCTACTCTATTCCTCCCGAGTCCGCCCTCTCCCTCCAGAGCGCCCGTCGTATCGTCGCCGTCGGCACCACCGTCACCCGCGTGCTGGAATCCCAGCCGCCCGGTCGCATCCAGCCCTGTTCCGGCGCCACCCGCATTTTTATTCATCCTCCCTACCAGTTCCAACACACCGGCGCGCTTCTCACCAACTTCCACCTCCCCGGCTCCACCCTTCTGATGCTCGTGAGCGCTTTCGCCGGTCGGGAACTCATCCAGACCGCCTACGCCGAAGCCATTCGCAAACGCTACCGTTTCTTTTCCTACGGAGACTGCATGCTCCTCACGGATTAACTGCCACCAAACCCTCGGACCATCTCGCAGGAACCCCATTCGCCACCCCCAGCAACGAGCCCACCACCGCCCCGCGATGGCAATTGTCGCCACCCACATTCGCATTGGCCATGATGCCCCCGGAAAAATCCCCCGCATACTTCCAGGCCAGATAGAGTGACGCGGGAAACGCATCCTGGATGTAACACGCCGGACTCAGAATTCGACCCACCACCACGCCGTCCTCCTGTCCGATCCACTTCGCGATTTTTTTTTCAGAAATAGAGTCGCTGGCGTGCTCCAGAATCGCATCCCGCAAGGGACTGCCCGCCGCCAATGCCGCATGAATCCGCCCCAGGCAAACCGCTGCCCGGATCACATCGCGGTTTTTGTGCGTGAGCGACACATGGGTCTCGAGCAACTCAATCAACCCAGGATGCCCGGCACCCACCGCCGAAATCAAAGCCGGCACCTGCGCCAATCCCCCAATGTGGACATCATCCACTCCGCAATTCCCCGGCTTTTTTCCCCGCGCCAGATTGGTGAAAAATCCGCGGTGATATTCCTCCACATAAGTGTCGCGATGTTTTCCCGGGGTCAGCATGAAATCCATGTAGCGCTCCAACCAAACCCCCGGATCATATTTCCCAGCCTCCCGCACCATCCGGAACAGCTCCACCGCCAACCGAAAATTCAGCGTATTCTCCCCCGCCGCGAGGAACTGGTGATAATGAACACCCTGATGCCCCCAGTATTGAGCCTGCTCACGAAGGATATCCCCCCGCTCGTTTAACGGCACATAGCTCGACCTCCACAAAATGCTATCCGCGTGAGGCGACTTCGGAGCCAGATACCGATCCACAAATCCATAGTCCCGAGCCAAAGCCCCACGATCGTAATACCAATGCACCGGCATCGAAATCGCATCCGCCGCCAACGCCCCCAACAACCCATCCGGAAAATTCGCATTCATGTCGTCCATTCCATACGACCACCACCGCATCGCCGCGCACATTTTTTCCACCACCCGCAACTTGCCGATTGACTCCAATGAAATTCATCCCTTTATTACTCGCCCTTTCCTAAAAGCAGCCGTAGCTCAATTGGATAGAGCATCTGACTACGGATCAGAAGGTTGAAAGTTCGAGTCTTTCCGGCTGCACCATTCTCCCCCAGCGGTTTATCCAAGAAAAATAATTTTTCCGTTTTTCGTGTTTGTCAATTTTATGCCACTTTTCCGCTCCAGCATGACCGTGCATGAAAGCCGCTATTCCGACGATTCGCTTTGCGCAACGCCTGACGAATAGCATCCGGCGTGGGGGCGGTGAAGCGGCCGACCGGCCCCTCCATCTCGTAGTATTGAATGGCCTGCAATCCTTGCACATTGGCGTAGCCCTGCTCGCGCGGCGGTCGGCAATCGTGACGAGAAACCAGTTGATGTTTCGGGGGCAGGGAATGGTCTCGATGGTCTTGGATCAGGATCAATGGTGAAAAAACTCCCCAGATGCCTCGTCTGCGTGGTTCGACCGCGCCCCAACCGGTGTTCGGATCGCCGGGCTTGAGTTCCGGCAACGGATGCGCTCCCGGGTTGATCGAGATGCAGGCGTAGCCGTTGGCGGCCATTTTTTCGACCGTGCCGCGACTGGCGGTTTGGGCGCCTCCGTGAATATCCATCAAGCCCGGCACCTTGCCCACGGCAACACTCTGCGCGCCGATGCTTCCGTAGCCAGAAGTCAGGCTTTGCTGGCATGAGGGCACGGAGAGGTGGAGGCGAAGAATAGCCGGCGCAATCCGAAAGAACCTTGCCAAGGTCGGCAGAAATAAATCCAGCCTGTCGGGATATTGCCTCCTCATTGGCAGGAAGTAGGAATATAGGCAGGGGATTGATGAATACTTTTACTGAATTCGGTCTACTGACCACTTTGCAGGAAACTCTGGTGGAAAAGCAGATTTTGCGTCCCACGGAAATTCAAGCGCGGGCGATCCCGGTGCTTCTCGGCGGGCGCTCGATCGTGGGTATCGCAGAGACTGGGAGCGGAAAGACGCTGGCTTATGCAATGCCCGCAATGCACCATATCAAAAGTCTCGAAATCGCTGGGGATGCGATCACGCTTTCTGCACGGCCGAGGGCGCTCGTGGTTGTTCCAACACGGGAACTCGGCGAGCAGGTGACGAAAGCCTTCAAGCCATTCACGCACACGACGCGTCTCCGCGTTCGATCGGTGCTTGGCGGCACCACCACGGAAGTGGCGAAGCGAGGGCTAACCGGGGCGTTTGAGATTCTCGTCGCAACGCCGGGACGGCTTGTGCAAATGCTCGAGAGGCGGCTTGTGGATTTGGACGATGTGCGAATGCTGATCCTCGACGAAGCCGACCAGATGCTGGATCACGGGTTCCTGCCCGATGTCACAAAAATCATCCAGGCTTCTCCGCAAAAGCGTCAACTCGCCTTGTTCTCGGCGACCGTCTCGCCAGCGGTGGAAAAACTCATCGCCGATTTATTTTCTGGAGCCGAAGTGATTCGGAGCGCGGGGAGCCATCGAGTCGTCCCGACACTCACGACGATGCAGCTGGTCGTCATTGATGGTCAGCGGTTCCCTCTGCTGGAGCGGTTGCTCAAAAAGAAAGTGGAGGGAGGAACAATCCTATTCACGAACACGAGAGAGCAATGCGACAAGCTCGCCGCCCAACTCGCCGCCGCGAACATCGCTTGTGTGATTTATCGTGGTGAAATGGATAAAGTGGAGCGCCGGCAGAACCTGAAACTGTTTCGCGAGGGGGCCGTGGATTTGCTCGTTTCGACCGATCTGGCCTCGCGCGGGCTGGATGTCGACCATGTCGGGCGAGTGATCAACTATCACTTGCCGCAGCAAATGGAAAATTACCTGCACCGGGTCGGACGCACCGCCCGCGCGGGCCGGCCTGGGCTCGTGGTCAACTTCGTCACCGAGCGCGACGCCCCGCTTGTGAGCCAACTGGAAAGCGTCCGCGCCCTGACATCATCTCAAACCCACCCGGCTCGCCGCAGCCCTTCGAGGCTCCAACCGCTCCGAAACCGAACTCGCCGGCATTAGTTTCATCCGACATCCGTTAAGAAATCGATCGCTGCACAGGGAGCCGTTCCAGCACCGCCGGAATGGCACAGCCGACCAAGAAAAGTCACGGAACTCGGCAAGCCAATTCAAAGATGGGGAGTCAAAAATGGTGCGCGATGCAGGGTTCGAACCTGCGACTTCTTGCGTGTGAAGCAAGCGCTCTACCACTGAGCTAATCGCGCAAAAACTATGATTTACAATTTGAAACAAATAATAATCTGAATCAGATTTTGTAAATAAGTCTTTAATAAGAAACATGGGAAGCATGTCACAATTGTTGACTAGGGTGAGATTAGTAATCTTTGACTCAGAAAGAGCGCAAGCAGATTCGCCTACTCTGTGGTGCTGCAATCCATCCTGCGACCAAAGCTGGTCGCATTTAGGCGTTCGTTTCACTCCCAGAGCAGGTGCTTGGAGAGCATCGTTTCGCCGTCGAAGTGGAAGTAGCCTCGGAAAGTGCCGCCTTGGATGACGCCGGGGAGCCAGTGGATGTCGTCGGCCCACATTTCGTCGTAGGGGATGCTGTCTAATGGGGTCCAGATCGGGAGCGCTTCATCGGTTTCGAGGAGGTCGCCGGTGAATTCGTGGGCGACAAAAACGGCGCAATGGAGGCTGTAGCCGTCGGCGAATTGGAAGTGGAGTTCGCCTCGGTTTTGGACATTCAGCGGGGTGAGACCGACCTCTTCGGAGGTTTCGCGCACGGCGCATTCGTGGGGTTCCTCGCCGGGCTCGATGCGTCCACCGGGCCCGTTGATTTTACCAGCTCCCAGGCCACGCTTTTTTCGGATGAGGAGAATTTGCCCGTCCTGAATCAGAAAACAAAGGGTGGCTCGTTCGCGGGGTTCCCAGGTTTTCCAGTAGTCGTCCATGCCGGAGGACGCGGGGTCAGGGGAGGATTCCGATCAGGAGTTGGGGATAGACGCCGAGGACGAGAATGAGCATTGCGAGGAGGAAGATGGCCACCGAGGAGGTTTTGGTGATGGCAACGGGGCCGGCGTCCTCTGGAGCGGGCTGCCAATACATGGCGCGGATGACTTTGAAGTAGTAGTAGAAGCCGCTGGCGACGGTTACGATACCCACGAGAACGAGGAGGTAGAGCCCTTGATTCATGGCGGCTTCGAAGATGAAAAACTTCCCGAAGAACCCGACCGTGAACGGCACGCCGGCGAGGGAGGCGGCGGCGATGAGCATGGCGAGCGCGAGGCCGGGAGAGCGGCGGGCAAGGCCATTGAAATGGGCGATGTCGTCCCCCCCGGAGGCTTTCGTAACAGGCACCAAAATCAGGAAGGCGAGGAAAGTCATGAGCAAATACCCGGAGAGGTAAAAGACCACGGCGCCTCCGGCGAAGGTGTCACCGATGGCGGCGAGGCCCATGAGGAGGTAGCCGGCATGGGCGATGCTGGAGTATCCGAGGAGGCGCTTGAAATTGGTCTGAGGAATAGCGGCGAGGTTGCCGAAGATCAGGGTCAGCAGGGCAAGAAGGACGAGCGCGAGGAACAACTTGTTTTGGAAAGAGGGAACGGTGAAGAACGGCTCGAGGACTCGGATCAAAACCAGGAAGCCGGCGGCTTTGGATGCCACGGCGAGGTAGGCGGTGACGGGCGTGGGCGCGCCTTGATACACATCGGGCACCCAGAATTGGAACGGCGCAGCGGCGATTTTGAAACCGAGAGCGACGAGGACGAGCGCGAGACCAAAGAGGATGGCGGGATGGTTCGCGACGGGGACGAGTGGCAGGACCTCACGGATGGTGACGAGGTTCGTTTGGCCAGTGGCTCCAAAAAACCAGGTGATTCCGTAAACCAGGAAGCCGGTCGAGAGCGCGCCGAGGATGAGGTATTTCGTGCCTGCCTCAAGGCTGGACATGCTCCGGCGGAGGTAGGCGACTTGGATGTAGAACGAGATCGTGACGAGCTCAAGCGCACAGAAAATCATGATGAAGTCGGTGGCCGAAACCATCCACATGAGCCCCGCGCAGGTGAAAACGGGCAGGATAAAAAACTCGCCGGAGCCGGCACCGGGGCGTTCGGCGGGAACCAGGCGCTGAACGATCGGCAAGTAGTCCACCGACATCACCAGCACCAAAATCGTGGAGATGAGGACGAAGCGTTTGAAGAACAGAGAAAGGCCATCCACCACATAGAATCCCGACACCTCAAAGCTGTTGGAGTTTGGGCCGATGAAAAATGTGCCGATGAAAACTGCGGCGAGGCCGCCGATGGCCCACCAGGCGAGGGTGGATTTTTCCTTCGTGAGACCGAATGCCTCGGCCATGAGCAGAAAAATTCCCAGGACGACGACGCTGACTTCCAGAAAAACGGGATCGATCATGGCTGAAGCAGGGCGGGAGTGACGAGGTTCACGAGAAGTTGCGGGAAGAATCCGAAGAAGAGCATGACGCCGATGAGAAGCACGACAGCCACTCGGGGCAGACCAGCGAGGTCAGGCAAACGCGACCAGCGTTCGGGCAGCGGGCCCATGAAAATCTTGCGGTAAGCGCGGAGCATGTAGATCGCGGAAATGACGATGCCCCAGACGGCGCAGATGGTAACGATTTGGATCGAGTTGAAGCGGAAAACCTCGGCGACGGCTTGGGTTTGAGCACGCATTTGGGTGGGCTCGCCGACGAACGCCCCAAAGAAAACCATCAACTCGGAGGCGAACCCGATGAAGCCGGGAAGACCGACCGAGGCCATCGCGGCGAAGCCGAAGGCCAGGCCGAGGCGGGGCGTGGCGCGGGCGATGCCGCCGAGTTCAGAAAATTCCAGTGTGCCGGTGCGCTCGCGAATTTCCCCGCAGAGGGCAAAGAGGAGGGCAACGGTCAACCCGTGGCTAAGAAGCATGAGCGAAGCGCCGGTGAGGCTGACAACATTGAGGGCCGCGAAGCCGAGGAAAATGTAGCCCATGTGCATGACGCTCGAGTAGCCGAGCATGGTGTCGAGCTTGCGCTGGGCGATCGTCACATACCCGACATAGAGGATGTTGCCGACGATCAGGACGAGCAGCAGAGGGAGCAGCGCTTGGATCGACTCGGGGAAGACGGGGGCGCAGATACGGATGAGACCGTAGAGGCCGAATTTCTTGAGGACGCCGGCATGGAGCATCGCCGCCGGGGCGGGCGCGCTGGCGTAGGCTTGGGGCGCCCAGGTGTGAAAGGGGAAGAGCGAGACGAGGGTTCCAAATCCGAAGAGCAGGAGGAGATAGACAATCGGGTTGTCAGGAATCAGGCCGGTCTCGGCGAGTTGGATGATGTGGCGAAGGTCAAAACTGCGGTCGCCGAGGGGCTGGAGGAGGTAAAGCCCGATCAGGCCGAGAAGGAGAACAAAGCTGCCGGTCGCAAGATAAATCGTGGCTTTCCACGCGGCGGCTTGGCGGTCCCCGGAGCCCCAGATACCGATCAAGAGGAAGGTCGGGATGAGCGCGAGCTCGTGGAACATGTAAAAAAGAAACACATCCACAGAGGCGAATGCACCAATGACGCCTGCCGAAATCATCAGAAGGCTGATGTAGAACCAGCGGTCGTTTTCCACTGGAGGACGGGCCACCGCAACGGCGGCCAGCGTGACGGCGGTGGAGAGGAAAAGCATGACGAAGCTGAGACCATCCGCACCGAGGATGAAATTGATCCCGAGTTGGGGAACGACCGGGAAGCTGGAGACAAATTGGAAGCCGGCCTCGGAGGCTCGGAATTTGGTGGCCAACACGAGCAGCAGGATCAAATTCAAGGCCGATGCGAGAAGCGAGATGGTGCGGGATTTTCCACCCAGCATCACGAGAACTGCTGCGACCAGCGGAATGAGAATGAGAAAAAGTAGCGGGCTGACGGTGCTCATTTGGAAAGCAGGATGTAAAGGAGGCCGACAACGCCCACGCCGAAGAAGAAGGCGTAGGCTTGGATGCTGCCGATTTGAAGGAATCGCAGGGCGAAGCCGCAGGCCCAAGTGAGCTTGCTCGGAACTTGAACGATGACGAGGTCAACCACCCAGCGGTCGGCCCAGGAGAGCGCGATCGAGCCACCGCCTTGGATTTTATTCACGAACCAGAAATAGACATCGTCGATGTAGAGGCGGTTGGCAAAAAGCGGGATCGAAACGGGGTCCTTCTCGGCCTTGAAGTAGAGCAGGGTGGCTAGACCGGCGCCGCCGAAGAACATCGCGTATAGGAAGGGATGCAGGAGGTGCGGCACAGCGTTGGCGTCAGGATGAGAGAGGGTGAAGAATTGTTCTTGGATCATCGGCAAGCCGGCGAAAAGCGCGGGGACTGCGAGGATCAGCATCGGCACCAGCATCGAGACGGGTTGTTCGTGGGCGTGCTCCGCGTGCTCGCTGCGGGCTTTACCGAAGAAGACGACGAAAAACTCACGGAAGATATAAAAGGCAGTGAGGCCGGCGGCGGCGGCGGCGAGCCAGCCGAGGAACGGAGTTTTTACAACCGCCCACTCGATGATGAGATCTTTACTGAAATAGCCGCTGGTGAAGGGGCAACCGGAGAGCGCGAGCATACCGGCGATGAAGCAGATCATCGTGACGGGAGTTTTTTTGCGGAGCCCACCCATGTGCCACATGTCGGTCTCGTGGTGCATGGCGATCATCACGGAACCCGCCGCGAGGAAGAGGAGGCACTTGAAGCAGGCGTGGGTGAAAAGATGAAACATCGCCTCGCTGGAGGTCGGCGCGACACCGATGCCGAGAACCATGTAGCCGAGTTGGGAAATGGTGGAATAGGCGAGGATGCGCTTGATGTCATTCTGCTGCGTGGCCATGAGGGCGGCGCCGAAGCAGGTGATGCCGCCGACCCAAGCAATGATCTCGCGGGCGTCGGGAACGACTTCGAGGATCGGAAAAATCCGGGCAAGCATGTAAACACCAGCCGCGACCATCGTGGCGGCGTGGAGGAGCGAGGAAACGGGGGTCGGGCCTTCCATCGAATTTGGAAGCCAGACATGGAGCGGCATTTGAGCTGACTTTCCAACCGTTCCCATAAAAACCAAAACACAGGCGACCGTGAGATACACCGGCGCGCCTTGAAAGCCTGGGATCGCCGAGAGGAGTCCTGAGAAAGCCACCGTGCCTGTCGCCGACCAAAGCAAGAGGATGCCGAGCATGAAACCGAAATCGCCGATGCGGTTGACGATGAACGCCTGTTTTCCGGCATCAGCCGCCGAGTCCTTCGAGTAATAATGCCCGATGAGGATGTAGGAACTTACTCCGACGAGTTCCCAGAAAATGAACATCATCACGAAATTGTCGGCCAGAACGATGCCGAGCATGGAGAAGAGGAACAGCGAGAGCCCGGCGAAGAACCGTGTGTAGCCTTCTTCGTCGCGCATGTAGCCAGTGGAGTAGATAAAGACGAGCGTGGAGATCGTCGTCACCACGAGGAGCATGACTTTGCTCAGGTGGTCCAGCGTGATGCCGATCGTGATCGTGAGTTCGGGACCGAAATTCAGCCACTCCAGGGCCAGTTGCGGCGCGACTTCGGTTTGGCGGAACAGCCACCAACTCAGAAAGCAACCCGTGGCCGCCGAGAGGATCGCGAGGCCGGCGCTCAGGGTTTTGGAGAACCTCCCAATGAGGAAAATCAGGACCGCTGCGACGAGCGGACTAAAGAGAATGATCCAAGGCGCGATTTGCGTGCTCATCAAAACTTCAGCGTGTTGAGGTCCTCGACATGAGTGGTCTGCTTGGCACGGAAGAGGGCGACGATAATCGCCAGACCCACAGCCACCTCCGCCGCCGCCACGGTGATGATGAAAAACACCAACACCTGCGCGTTGTAGTTTGGCAACCCGTTCGGCAGGAGATTGAACCGCGAAAAGGCGACCAAGGAAAGATTCGCTGCATTGAGCATCAACTCAAGGCCCATGAAGATGATCAGAATGTTGCGGCGCAGGAGCACCCCGGCCAGGCCGAGGGAGAAAAGCAGTCCGCTGACGAGGAGATAATGCGCTAGCGTAGGCATGAATTTCGGAAAAAAACCGTGATTTCGGTCACTTGAGCTCCTTTCGGCTCAGGAGAACGACCCCCACCGTGGCAACGAGGAGTAGGACGCCGATGATTTGGAATGGGAGATTGAAATCGCGGAAAAGCGTGAAGCCCACCCCGGCGACATCATTGAACGAGGGGTCCGAGAGTTCTGGCTTGGTGTGATGAAGAGCGGGCCAACCGGCGACGACTTGGGTGATCGCAGCCATGAATCCCCCAACGACTAATCCCCCACCCAGCCAGGCGGACGGGCGGACTTTGCGTTGTTTTTCGGCCCGGAGGTCGAGAAGCATGATGATGAAAAGAAATAACACCATGACCGCGCCGGCGTAGACCAGCACTTGAACGACGGCGATGAAGAAGGCGTCGAGCGTCACAAACACCGCCGCGAGGGCGACAAAGGTCATGACCAGACTCATCGCGGAGGAAACGGGATTCCGAAGAAAAACCACGCCCAAGGCGAAGGCCAGCATGAGAATCGAGAAAATCCAGAAGAGAGCGAGTTGCATGGGCGAGGTCGGGAGAGGCTTCTACTTTTTATCGTTCCACTTGTTCACGAGGCCCTTCATTTCGCCGCCCAACTCTCTGAGTTTGTGAATGTCGTGGACCATTTCCTCGCGGGTGAGGCCGGTGATCGAGTAGTCCTTGCGAAGGTAGATCGCTTGTTCCGGGCAGACTTCCTCGCAGAGGCCGCAATAAATGCAGCGAATCATATCAATGTCGAAAGACTTCGGACGCTTCTCCACCTTGCCCCAGCGCTCCTCGACCGGAATTTCCTCCGGGTGGATCGTGATGGCGCGAGGCGGGCAAATGAATTCGCAAAGTTGGCAACCCACACACTTATCGCGGCCCTCTTCGTTACTCACGAGCGTCGGCGCGCCACGATACCAAGCGGGCAATTGGGCGTCCCACTTCTGCTCGGGATATTGCATCGTCACCTTCGTCTGGCCGGTGATCTGGCGAAAAATATGTTTCAGCGTGATGAGCAACCCACCGATGATTGACGGAAGATAGATTTTCTCAGCCAGATTGAGGCGCGGACGCGTGACGATGATGGCCATTAAAGTGCGTGGGTTCTAGCAAGGTTCTTTGAGCGTGGCAACGCCTGACTCAACTTTTTTGGCGAAGCCTCGCCTGCTCGGCGATTCCCGGCTCGTGGAGGGCCTGCTTGAGCCTCACCGCCGCCGGAGCGGGGACGAATTTTTCGACATCTCCGCCGAAAAGCGCGACCTCCTTGACGATGCGCGAGCTGAGATAAGTGTAGTCCTCTTTCGGCGTGAGATAGACCGTCTCCAAGCGCGGCTCGAGCTTGCGATTCATGAGTGCCATTTGGAATTCGAACTCAAAATCCGATACGGCGCGAAGCCCCCGGATCACGGTGAAAACTCCCTGCTCGCGGGCGAAATCCACGAGCAGACCGTGCAAGGGGAGGATTTCGATAGCAGGGTTGTCGCCGAGCGAGTCGCGGAGCATTTGGATGCGAGCATCCACGCCGAAGAGCGGACCCTTCGCCCGGCTCGCGGCCACTGCCACGATCACGGACGAAAAAATCTGCGTCGAGCGCCTGATCACATCGAGGTGACCGAGGTGCACGGGGTCGAAACTGCCGGGGTAAATCGCGCGGTTTTCCATCATGGGACAATCCCCCTTTCACCGGATGCCTGGCGGTTTGGAAAGAGGAATCGTCCCGGCCGCCGCTACTCGACCGTCACGCTCTTGGCGAGGTTTCGAGGCTTATCGACATCGCACCCCAATTCGACGCCGATGTGATAGGCGAGCAATTGGAGCGGCAGGACGGTGAGGATCGGCGTGAGGAATTCCTCACACGCCGGCACGAGCACGACATCGTCGCACAAGTCGGCGAGCACATCGTCGCCTTGGGTTCCCACTGCGATCACCGGTCCATTGCGGGCCTTTACCTCCTCGATGTTGCTGAGGTTTTTTTCGAAAAGCCCGTCCTGTGGCGCGATGAAGACGCTCGGCGTTTCCTCGTTCACCAACGCGATCACACCATGCTTCAACTCCGCACTCGGGTGCGCGCAGGTGGAGATGTAGCTGATCTCTTTCAGCTTCAGCGCACCCTCGAGCGCGACGGGGAAATTCGCCTGCCGGCCGAAGAAGAGAAAACTCTTCGAGGCGGCGTATTTTTTCGCGATGCGGCGGATGTCGGCATCCAACTCCAGCGTCGAGGCCACGAGGTCGGGGAGCTTTTCCAGCGCTTCGAGGATTTGGGCGCCATCCGCCTGGCGCATGTCCCGCATTCGCCCGAGCATCAGGCCGAGCATGGTGAGCACGAGCACCTGCGAGGTGAAGGATTTCGTGGCGGCGACTCCGACCTCCTGCCCAGCGCGCAGATCGATCCCACCATCGCTCTCACGGCTGATCGTGCTGAAGGGATTGTTGCAAATGCCGAAGGTCGGCGCGCCCCGGCGACGGCATTCGCGCAGGGCCGCTAGCGTGTCGGCTGTCTCCCCGCTTTGGCTCAACGCAAAGACTGCAGTGCCCATTTCGAGCGGAGAATTTCGATAGCGGAATTCGCTGGCGATCTCGCACTCCACCGGCACGCGGGAGAGGAATTCGATGATGTATTCGCCGGCGAGCGCCGCGTTGAACGAGGTGCCGCAGCCGGTGAAGATCAAAGTCTCCCACTGCCTCAATTCCTCGGGTGAACGCTCGATGCCATGGAAACACGCCGTGGCCTGCTCGGCGATCAACCGCCCGCGCATCGCCTCGCGCAAAGTCTCGGGCTGCTCGTGGATTTCCTTTTGCATGAAATGCTCGAACTCGCCCTTCGTTCCAGCCTTCGCCGCTTTCTCCATCGAGCGAACGACCACCGGCGCGGCGGCACGGCCGTCAATGCCTGCCACATCGAATGTCTTGCCATCGAGCCAGGCGATCTCGCCTTCGTTCAAATACACGAAATTCGACGCCCAGCCGGCGATGGCCGCCGGATCGCTGGCGAGAAATTGCCCGCCGTCGCCGAGCCCGAGGGCCAGCGGACTGCCCCGCCGCGCGGCGAGGAGAAAATCCCCAAAATCCTCGTGAAGAACGCCGATCGCGTAGCCCCCCCTCACCTGTTGCAATGCCTCCCGCGTGGCCTCGACCAAACCCTCGCGCGACTTGTCACCATGCCCGTCGAACGCCTCGCCGATCAACCGCGAGAGGACTTCAGTATCCGTCTGCGATGCGAAGACATGTCCCCGCGACTCGAGTTCGGCACGGAGGTCTTTGTGATTTTCAAGGACTCCGTTGTGCACCAGCGCCAGCTTGCCGGAGGCGTCGCGGTGCGGGTGCGCATTTTCCAGCGTCACCCTGCCGTGCGTTGCCCAGCGGGTGTGGCTGATGCCGCTCGTTCCCGAGACCGGATGGCATTTGATTTCCTCGACGAGCGAGGAGACATGGCCCACGGCTTTTCGAATTTCGATTTTTCCATGATTCAGCACGGCAACGCCGGCCGAATCGTAACCCCGGTATTCCAGACGACCGAGCCCCTCCAAAAGAAAGGGCACGGCGTTGGAATCCCCAACATACCCGACGATTCCACACATGATTAATTGAGCGTTCCATTGAGGGGGGTGAATTCGTAGCCCAGCGCCTTCAGGCCTTCGACCGTCTCGCGCAGGAATTGTGGGTCCAGATACCAGTGGAAATAAAATCCGGCCCAGCCATCGCGCACAACCTTGAGCGCTTTCGCACGCTGCAAGAGGTCGTTTGGCAGGCTCGGCGGCTGGATTTCATACCAACCCCACGGATCGATATAACCGATCGTCTCCGGGATGCGTTTCAGCCCGTAGGTGTCGCGGTAGATATAGGGCGAGTTCAACTCACTTGCTTGTGTGACGCTCTGCGAATCTTTGAAAAACAGAATGCTGCGGTCGCAGGCGAACGGGTAAATGCTGGCAAACGCCTTGTAGCCCTCGGGGGTCGAGAGGTAGTGGGGCGTGAGCCAACCCACCGGCGTGAACCCCGCATTGAGCAGGAGTTTTTTTCCACGGTTCACACGCTTCTTGGCATTCGCGATGGAGTTGCCCGGCAGCGGCCCGACCAGCGAGAGAAACCCGAACTCATCAGCCGTCACGCGGTAGAACTCGTAGTCGTCGCCGCTGTCTCCCGAGTAGGGATTCAACAACCCATCGATCTGATGCGTCGTTCCGTGCTGGAGAATCTGGCCGCCGAAGGTCGTCCAGCGCTTGACCTCTGCGGTGACAGGGCTGTTTTTGGTGACACGCACCGTTTCGGGAACGCCGTCGTTGTAGACCCCTGACCAGTCGCGGTATTCGGGAATCAGACTAATGGTGAACGGCACATCGAGCGCGTCGAGCGTGTTGCCGAGCGTCTTGAGCGTGGGCAAATCACTGACCGCCGCCACATCCTCGATGCGGAAATACGCGCGGCGCCTCTCCTCGTGGAAAATGCCCAGCATGTCGTGAAGCAAATCCTGAAAGGCCAGCGAGCGGTTTTCGAAGCTGGTCGAGATCATTGGCATGTCGGCGACGAACCAGAAATTCCCGCTCTGCACCGCATACGGCCAGGACTTCCCTTCCTCGTCGAGGGCGGTGGCATGGATCTTCGCCTTCGCGGGATCGAGGATTTCCAGGCGGCTGAGGCCGAGATCGAATTGATCCTTCTGCAGTTTGGTTTCCTTATAGACGACGCTCGGATGCTTGGCTCCCGAATAGGACAGAAACCGAAAACCATAACGCGCCTCGAAGGCCGGTTTGTAGGAGTAATCAGTAAGATTCCAAGCGTAGCGCCAGAGATTCACCCCGAGCCAAACGAACGGCCGCGTAGTGGCCTCCAAGTCTGTCTGGAAAATGCCGGGCAACGGCGTTTCGTTCCAGACCGACGCGAGGTAGAAAGTCGCATCGTGTCCTTGCAGATCTCCCGCGAGGTATTTTGAAAATGGCTTCCGGACCACCCGGGCCTCGAAATGCCCGAGCAGGTTCTGAAGTTTCGCCGAGTAGATTTCGCCGAGCCAGCCGTATTGGCCCTCATTGTCGTAAAGAACGAGAACCGATGGCCCGGCCGGAACCGTGTCGATGCCGCCCGCAGGGGGCGTGAGTAGCAGGACCGCCGCCAGAATCAGCGCGGTCAGGCAGCCGCATTGGATCCAGACGGTCGGGCTCCATCGTTTTCGTATTGGTGTTTGAATATTCATATTTTTTCCCTCTGCCCCCAATGTGGAGCAGAGGGAAACCGCGCGCGATGGGGAGAACGCCCGACACGATCACAGGAGCTAAAGCGGGAGCAGGGTCTGCACCGCGTTGTCGATCACACCCGAGGAGATCGCATAGCGCGTGAGACTGGCGGTCTCGTGAATATGAAGTTTGTCCATCAGGTTCTGCCGGTGCTTTTCCACCG
Source organism: uncultured Spartobacteria bacterium (assembly GCA_937919825.1). Lineage (GTDB taxonomy): Bacteria > Verrucomicrobiota > Verrucomicrobiia > Chthoniobacterales > Terrimicrobiaceae > UBA967. The sequence goes on from CALFPA010000034.1 coordinate 54,965, forward strand.
TCTTGATGCTGATCCCCAAATCTCCGGCGATTTGCTTGTTGGCAAAACCCTCGGCGATGAGTTGGAGCACCTCGATCTCGCGACTCGTAAGCTTCACAGCGGGTCGCGAGCCGTTTCCGATCGGCGTCTCGGCACCGATCTTCCGCATGCGGTGGGAAATCGACGGACTGAAAAATTTGCGACCTCCAACCACCTCTTGAATCGCGTGCAAGACGAGGTTGGAGGGCGAATCCTTCAGCAGGTAGGCGTCGAAATCCCCGAGCATCGTTTGGTTGATGAAGCTGTCATTTCCAAAGGCGCTCAAAAGCACGACACGCACGCCGGGAGCGGATTGGCGGATTTGGCGGGCCGCTTCCAAGCCGTTCATCCGGGGCATGCCGATATCCATCAGCATCACATCAGGCCGCTCGGCAATGGCCATTTCCACGGCCTTCCGGCCATTGTCCGCCTCGCCCACCACATGGATCGAGTCCTCCGCATCGAGCATGTTTCGCAGGGCCTCGCGGATGAAGGTGTGGTCATCCACGATGCCGATTGAGACTTTTTTGGAGGCAGGGGATTTAGGAGAGGCAGCAGGTTTTATCCGCGCGGCTGAAGGCTTGCCGGGTTTCACCGGACGAAGTTTTTCAGTGGGCCGCTTGGAGAGTTTGATTTTGGTCATGATTTTTATTTTAGGTTTTTTGGGTTGGGTTGAAAATCGTCGGTGCCCGCTGCCACACGGTAGGTAGAAACCCCACCGGAATAGCGGGCGTCCGACTATTCGGCTGGGGAAATTTGCTTGGCCTCGTTGGCTTTTTGGATTCGTGCCGCCACGGCGTTTCGCTCGATCGCGGCTAGGGTGCGGCCCTCGCTGCGGACCTTGCTGTTGACGGTTTTTCCGGCGTTCGTTCGCGCTCGATCTTCACGAGAGATGTGGGTGCGCGGGCTGGGTTCGATGCCGGAGTTTTTGTTTTTGGTTTTCATGAGTTGGATGCTTGAGCGCCGATAGACTCCAAAATCCACCCACCCAGCGCCACGGGGTGAAGACCCCGAAGACACACCCCCAAGAATCGCTTTGAGTCGAAGCGACTATGAATCATCCCATCCTCGCAAAATTCTCCATCAGCTACACCGTCTTCCCGGACCACAACAAACGAGTGGATACCCACTACACCGACGATCCGGTGGAAGCGGAGATGTTCATTTCGCAGCTGCTCAAAACCGGCGCGCGGATTTTCGACATCAAGCACAACGGCGTGGATCTCGAATCGATCGCCTACGACCGCATGATCCGGATCGCATCCGAACGCCTCGCCGGGCGCTTGATCGGGGCTTCACTGAAAATCGACTACGCCGAGGTGCGGCACCGTTTCGGCCTCGC
>CALFPA010000035.1 GCA_937919825.1 uncultured Spartobacteria bacterium
CGTAGTAGAGGAACACATACGAATGGTATGGGCCGCTGTGCGTGATGCTGTCGCCGATGAGGCAGACCGTGTCGTTGTTTTTAAAGATCGGCTCCGCCCGCGCTAATGCAGGGAGAGCGAGCGCCAGGGCGAGAGCCCAGAGGTTCGGGGCATTTGTTTTCATGGATTGGTTTTTTCTAAATTCCACTCGCAGGCATCGGACACACCTTCGCGTTCCGCGACGGCTTTGATCGTGTTCGCACCGGGCTGGAGAGCGACGGCGGGCCACCGGCAAACCTTGGTGGCATCGGGCTTGGGGAGCCCGGCGGATTGGCCATTCACGAAAAGTTCCACCTCCGCGCAGTTTGAACAAACCTTCACCTCGGTGACCGCCTGCTTGCGCGGCGAGGCAGCCCGGGAAGCGATACGAACCTTGGGATCGGGGTTCCAGTTCGCCTTGTAAAAATAGAAGGTGTCTTTTTTTGTTTTGCGGTCGCGGGTCACCACGCCCTTGTCGTTTAGGCCCGGGATTCCCCCTTCGTTCCGCTTGTCCACTGCGAAGTCGAACATCGCCCAAATCCAAGTGCCCCAGAGGTTCGGGTTGTCCTTCAACTGCGTCCAGAGGCGTTCGTGGAAATAGTTCTGCCACTCCTGCGGATGCAGTGACCCGTTGTGGACCGGACGCACAAGCTCGCCCTCTTGAAATTGCCCGGGATTCGCCCCCGCGCCGTATTCGCTGATTCCAATGCGAGCGCCCATTTGTTTGCTGAAATCGGCAATCCAGCCGGCGGCATCGTCCGGACTGGAGCTATACCAACCAGGATAAATATTCCACGCCGCCGCCTCGGGGATTCTGTGTTTGGCTCCGGCGTTCTGCCGAAATGACGCCGCGACCGTTGGGCGGGTCGGATCGATTTGCTTGGCGAGTTTTTGGAGGTCATCGACGACTGGCACCGCCGGAGCTGTGGCCATCGCGCCGCAGTCGAGTTCGTTGAAGATTCCCCACATGCCGACCGATGGGTGGTTGTAATTTTGGTAAACCATTTCCTGCAACTGCTGGCGGGCGTTGGCGAGGAACTCGGGCGAGGCGCTCACGGCATCGACAAGCGGAATTTCCTCCCACGAAATAATCCCATGGCGGTCGTTGAGGCCATGGAAGTATCCCGCCTGCTGGTAGTGGGCGTGCCGGATGGTATTGGCCCCCATCTCGCGGATGAGCGCATGGTCCTCGTCGTGGTCGGCATTGGAAAGTGCCCAGCCTTTGTCCGTGCGCTCCTGATGGCGGTTCACTCCGTGCAGCGCGTAGGGTTCGCCATTCAGCAAAAAGCCTTTTTCCTTGTCGATGGCCACCGTGCGTATCCCCAAGGGCTGCGTCACCTCATCGAGCAATTCTCCGCCGCGCTTCAGTCGCACTGTGGCGGAGTAAAGATAAGGATCAGCGACTCCCCTCCAAAGGCGCGGGGAGGGGATTTCTATTGCGGCAGTGTGGCCGTTGGGTGCCGCCTTGCCGATGTGTTCGGTTTTTTTGGCGACCATCACACCCTCGGCGTTCTTGATTTCGATCTCGAGTGCGATGTCCTGCAAATCCGAACCTTTGCTCGAAATTAGCGTCTTCACTTCGACCTCGGCCTTTTCCTTGCCCATATTCTGAAGGGTCAAAAAGACGCCGGACGATCCGAAGAAGGTCGGCGTGATGCAGACCTCGCCGGTGCTGAAAATTTCGACCGGCCGGTAAATGCCGCCAAAAATCGTAAAGTCCCCCGAAAGCGGGGCGACATCGAAGGCCCGCGAGTTGTCCACACGAACCCTCATCGCATCCTTGCCGTCGAATTTGAGGTAGGGAGTGATCTCGAAACAAAATGCCCCGAACGCCCCACGGTGTTGGCCGACGGGGATGCGGTTGATCAAAACATCCGCCACCAGCGAGACGCCTTCGAAACGCACAAATACTCGCCGCCCCTTCCACTCTGCCGGCACCGGCAACGCCCGCTCATACCAAGCCGGACCGCGATAGTAGCCCTCTGGCACGCCGGGATCGGCAGCCAACCCATTCGCGCCATCCTCTGCAATCCAAGTATGCGGAATGCTTACAACTTCCCACGGCGGCGTTTTGAAATTTCGCCATTCCTCGGCGTTCTGGTCGGGTGCGATCTCGCGCTTGAGGAACTTCCAATCCTCGACCAGCGGCACAACTTCCCGCCCAGAGCTGTGTCCCAGAGAGGCGAGCCCGAGAAGGGCAACAAAGAATACTCTCACTTTTTGGGTGGCGGGGGTTCGAGGTCCTTGGCCCATTCGCCGTGGATGGTTTTTTCGTTGTCGGAAACATCTTGAAAAAGCTGGTCCAGCTGGGCGGCGGTGAGTTCGTCGGGCGGGGGAGTTGTGGTTTTTGAGAGATACCGGACGAGGCTGGCGTGGAGTTGGCGGCGCATGGGGTCTTGGAGCGCCGCTTCGCTGAAATCCGCTGCGCAGATGACGAGATGACCCGTGCCCACCTTGGCTTCGAAGGCGAGGCCAAGTTTTTGGTTCCGGGAAAACGCGTCGATGACTTGGACGATGGGTTTGGATTTGAGGGTGACTTGATCGAGCACCACGGCACCGGGCGAGGGCGTGAGGATGCTCCACCATTGCCAGTCAGAGTGGTCGGCCGTGGGGAAATCCGCGAGGGCCGGGTGTTTGTTGTCGATGAGGAGGCCCATGGTTCCGGCTTGGTTGGTGAAGTAAACAGGGCTCCAGAAGCAGGGGAGGAATGCGGCGTCCTGCCTCTGCCTGATCGATTCCCGCG
>CALFPA010000036.1 GCA_937919825.1 uncultured Spartobacteria bacterium
ATTCCAATGAAGACGCCTCCAAGGTAGTGACAGAAAGGCTTAAGAAACTTTAATTTTATGGCATTTACAAAAATAACAGGAACAGGCACCATGGGCGTCCCAACAGATGTCTTGACGGCCGGCATTACCGCAATCACGCAAGCCTCTGCTGAGGCTTCGGCAGGCACGGTTGTTCGCGCTAAAAATGGGGAAGGCGAGATTAAAGGCATTCTCATGGGCAAAAAAACAATCAGCATGTCGGTCAGCGGCTATTCGGACAATAAATTGGGAGCCCAATTAGGGGATTCTATAACCGTCGGCACTGTTGGTGGAATAGTGATATCTTCCTCGATCGAGGCGTCTGCGGAAGATTTCACGAAATTTAGCGCCGAGGGTCGGGCTATTTCAGGCGGGATTGTCTAAAGCCGATAGTCTTTAAGAAGGCCGCCGTTGGGCGGCCTTTTTTGTTGACGCGCGGAGTTTTATAAATGGAAAAAACCTACCGCTTTGCTCACGCGGAAACAGCCATTGAGTTGCTGCGGCCGCTTGCCGTGGATTATGTGGCTCAAGGGCAATATACAATGCAGGACTTCGCGATCTTGGAGTGGAATGATCCGAGGCCGCAGCCGGAACTCGAAGAAATCCAGATTCTCGTAGGGGCATTGAGGGCAGCAGAGGACTTGGCTGTGCCGGTGTATACGGAGGAGCAGCTTGCGGCTGTGGGCGCAAGCGAGGAGGCCGAGGAGCCTCTTGATGTGGGATTGGGTGGCGTATGAGATTTGTTTTTGATGAGCGGTTTGCCGCAGGTTTTTTTCACGATCCCTGCAAAAAGTTGTGGGGGAGGCGGCTCCAGCCATTCTCTTACTGGCATAAGGCTCAGCTTGAGTATGTGCAGAGTCGATTTTTGACAGGCGAAGTGCCTGGGCTTTGGGATGTTTGGGTGGCCATAAAGATTTTGGCAACGAGATACCCCGAGGTTGCCCGGCTTCGTTCGTGGTATCCGGATTGGTGGTATTTGGGGTGGAAGGCTCTGTATGGGTGGAGAAGCCTGGCGCGTGGAGTGAGGGGGATTGTGATGCATATCAACAACTTCTCTTCGGGGCCAAAATTTTGGCCAAAGGGCGGGTCTTATCGCCGCTTAGCGGATGCTTACCGATTATTGGCAAAAGAGATGGGCGACAAATCGTTGCTTCATAAAGCCTACAACGCGGATCGGGCGGCGGATATAGAAGAGACGGGCAAGCGGGATGTGGATGATTCGGTGGAGCAGGTATCCATTTATATGAAATATGCGGGGCGCTCAGCGGTAGAAGCGTGGAATATGCCGATCGGCAAGCTTCTTTGGCATAACGCGTGTTTTCTCAAGATGGAGGGGGCTGATGTGCCGATCTGGTCGCCTACGGACGAAATGTTCTTCAAGCAGCACAAGGCTCAGCGGCACCAGAAGCTGCTGAAGTTGGGAGAAGAAAAGCAAAGCGAGAACCCAGCATTAACTCAACCTTTGGCTTTTGCCCTGGCAAGTGTTGAATATTGGGAAAAAGTTGTGGGAGACAAGAAGGGCGAAATCGGTCGCTAGCGTTGACTGGAGGTTTTTGGATATATGGCATTACCGGGAAAAATTACTCCACCAACAGGGGCGTGGAAGTTAGTTAGGGAGTTGGTTGCAGACAGCGTGGGGCCGATGGCGGTTTTGGCGGTGGGAGCGGGGGCGTTTGTAAAAGCCTCCGCAGGCGCGGCTCTCAACGCTCAAAAGATGCAGCAGGCTCTCGCGGCAAGTGATGGCGCTGATCGACTAAAAAAGCAATTTGAGACGCTTTTAGGAAGCGCCTCGGCAGCGAAGAGGCAGGTCGAGATGCTGGCGAAGGCGGCTTCGAGCGGAGCATTTACTTTTGACTCTCTTGCTCAAGCGAGCAAGAATTTGCAAGTCATGACCAACGGGGCGCTCAACACGGAGCAAGCCCTAAAGAAAATCCAAGATGCGGCGGCGGCGACGGGTGCGCCCGTGGATACGATGGCGGCCTCGGTCGCGGATCTTTACTCGACTCTCAAGCAGGGCCAGGGAGTTGAGGGCGCGGCAGATCAGCTTAAGCAGTTGGGGGCCATTTCTGACGGAACGGCTGAAAAGCTAA
>CALFPA010000037.1 GCA_937919825.1 uncultured Spartobacteria bacterium
TCAAGAGGGAGTTGGTTTTCTTTGAAGTTGGCAACCACGATGAAATTCGTAGGGCGCTCAAAAACTATTAAAGGCAATTTTTGCTCCAAGTCCATATAAAGTGTGAGTTTAGACATTTTGTGAATTCTGAGCCTTTTTGTGGCCATTTTGATAGGGTTTTGACTGCCTCTGCATGAAACATCGGTTAATGTGAGAATTCATCTTGAAATTCATAATTAGAATATTATATTCTGATTATGAATAAATTTATTAACCGAGATAAAGAGCTTGCACAACTGGAGAGCCAGTATGGGGGCACCTCTGGCAGTTTTGTTGTTCTCTATGGGCGTCGTCGTTTGGGCAAGACATGTTTACTGCGGCACTTTGCAGCAGATAAACCGCACTGCTACTTCATGGCTGACCGGGCGGCCGAATGCGACCTTCGCCGTTCGCTGGCCAAGGCTATGGCGCTGGCTCTTCGAGAACCGACTCTGGAAACTGCAGAATATGCTTCGTGGTATGACTTGTTTGCGGCCTTTGATCGGTTCCGGCCTTCGGATCAACGCTTCGTATTGATTTTTGATGAGTATCAGTATTTGTGTCAGGTTCAGTCGGCGTTTTCATCTTTTTTGCAAAAATGGTGGGATGAGCATTGGTGTCGCTCCAATATCGTGTTGATCCTCTGCGGTTCGGTAACCTCGATGATGTATAAGGAAACTTTGGCAGCATCATCGCCTCTCTATGGTAGGGCTAGTGCACAGCTTTTATTGCGCCCCATCGGTTTCAGGCACATTTCAAAATTCCTGCCGCACAAGACTGGTGCGCAGCTGCTTGAGTTTTTCGCCTTGACCGGCGGCGTGCCTCGCTACCTCCACCTGGCATCGCCTTATCGATCGTTCAAAGAAGCATTGGCGGCGTTAGTTTTGCACCCCGATGGCATTCTGCATAACGAAGCCAGGCAACTGCTCCAAGAGGAGATACAAACGCCTAATCAGTGCTGGAGCATCCTGAATGCGATAGGTTCCGGCGCCAATCGGATTTCTGAGATTGCCGGGAGGACTGGACAGCCAGCCAACAAGCTCACCCGCTATCTGGATTTGTTGAAGGACCTTCACCTTGTTCGGCGGGAGACGCCTGTTTTAGAAAAAAATCCCGCAAAATCCAAGAAGGGGATTTATATTGTCTCCGATCCTTTTTTCCGCATGTGGTTTGGAGCCATCTATCCCTACATGAGTTTCTTTGAGTTTGCCGAAACGGAGCCAGCGTATTCGCGAATCGAACCGCTCATCAATAATCTGATAGCCGAGTGCTATGAGGAGGTTTGTAGACAATGGATTCGGGAACGGGCACTCTATTTCAATGCTACGAGAGTGGGACGGCAGTGGGCGAGTGCGTATGAAATCGATGTGGCTGCGGTGAATACGAAATTTGAACTCACCGTTGTTGGTGAGTGCAAATGGTCGGAAAATAAAATAGGAATTTCCATTTTCCAGGAACTGGAAGAAAAAGTTCTCTCCTACAATCTTCCGCTGGCTGTGGATTCCCGCTATGTTCTCTTCAGTAAATCTGGGTTTACAGCGGATCTCGAGGAATTGGCCTCTATTAACAAAAACATCTTTCTCGTGTCCGGTTTGGAAAAATAAATCTTCTTGAATCCCTGCGGCTTAATTCAAAATGAAAATCTTAGTGACTGGGGCATCTGGCTTCATCGGTAATTTTTTGCTGGCTGCACTGCGGGATGCCGGTCATGAAGTGACGGCGGCGAGTCGTTCGCGGGTGGAGCAGCAGGGGATTGATTATGTTCCGGCTCCCGAGCTGGGGCATGATGCGGATTGGTGCCGTGCGCTACTGGGAGTCGATGCGGTGATCCACTTGGCTGGGCGAGCGCATGTGCCATCGAATAACGCGGATGCGGAGACTGAGGAGGTCTACTTTCGTATCAATGCGGAGGCTACGCGTGCCTTGGCCGAGCAATGTGCCCACTCTGGCGTTAAGCATTTCATATTCCTCAGTTCCTGCCATGCGTTAGCGGCGGAATCAGATAAAGTTCTAACGGAACGCACGCTCCCGCAACCTGTCACGGTATATGGTAGATCAAAGCTAGCAGCTGAGGAGGCGATCAAAGTGATTTTCATCAAAACGGCTTGTGCCTGGACTATTCTGCGCCCGCCGCTAGTCTACGGGAAGGGCAATAAGGCCAACTTTGGTTTGCTACTGAAGCTGGTTAAGAGCGGCATCCCGCTGCCGCTGGCCTCGGTGCGTAATCGCCGGAGTTTCATCTATGTTGAAAATCTGGTGGATGTGGTCGTAGCCTGTCTTGGCAATCCGAAAACTTATGGAAAAAGTTATCTCCCTAGCGATGGGGAAGATGTCTCCACGCCAGAACTCATCCGCAAGTTTGCAAAAGCGAATCAGAGTTTTCAGTGTTGCCCAGGGGCTGTCTCGCCAAGCCTCGGCTCAGAGTTCAGTGGTTCAGTTGTAGACAGCAAACATAGCGATACTCCACTCGCAACCAATAACTCTTTACTCGCAACGCCGCGCGCAGCGCGGCTTTTCCCTTTCCCTGAAATCATTCTTAAAGCACTGGGGCGATTGCCGGGACTGGGTGCGCTGCGAAAACTAACCTCCTCGGTGTATGTCGATAGCGAGCCCCTGCGCGAAGACCTAGGCTGGAGTCCTCGTTTCACGATGGAAGAGGGGCTGGTAAAGACGCTTGGAGGGTAACGAGAACGCGCGGAAAAAGAATTAAACCAACAAACTCTTGATTTTTATAGGGAAGTTCTTTTGATCAATGCGGGGTAATGTGTGGCGAGTGGCGAGTGGTCCTCCTACGCGCTGGGTGGCTCCGGCGTAACAAGCGGTTAACTTGTGGTGAGTCGAAGAAAATGCTGAAAATCTCACAAGCATGAAAAATTGCGGTGATTAAACTTGATTATTGCCGCTATAAATGCGGTGATTATGGAATGTTATATGTTTGGCAAAGTGCTTCCTGGCCGCAATGGCGGTGTGATTTCGAGCGTTTGAATCCTGTTTTGCAGGATTTAAGGATGGAGCTGGGTCGCCTTCAAGGAAGGATGGAGATGCTTGGGCTTGAGGCCCGAGGGCGTGCGCGTTTGGAGACGGTTGTGGCGGAGGCGATGCAAACGAGCGCGATTGAGGGGGAGTTGTTGAACCCCGCGGCGGTGAGGTCTTCAGCGGCGCGGCGTTTGGGGTTGGAGACAGAAGGTTTTTTGCCGGTGGACCGTGTTGCCGATGGGGTAGTGGAGATGGTATGGGATGCGATGCGGAACACGGGCGAGGCTTTGACCGAGGGGAGGTTGCTTGGTTGGCATGCGGCGCTTTTTCCGACCGGATACAGCGGGACTTCAAAAATCAAAGTGGCTGCTTGGCGTGATGATGCAATTGGTCCGATGCGAGTGGTTTCCGGGGAGATCGGAAGGGAGCGCGTGCACTATGAGGCTCCTCCGGCAGACCGTATCCCAACCGAAATGCGCATTTTTTTGGAATGGATCAACGCTAATGGAGAGGACTTGGATTCATTTGTAAAGGCCGGTCGCGCGCATTTGTGGTTTGAGGTTCTTCATCCGTTCGAGGATGGCAATGGCCGGATCGGGCGGGCGATTGTGGAGTGGCTTTTGGCGAAGGCGGTGGGCGAATCGGGTTCAGGATACTTCAGCATCTCGCGGCAGATGGAGAGGGAGCGGAGGGATTATTACCAGCAGTTGGAAATGTCTTCGCGTGGAGACTTGAATGACGAATTGTGGCTGCGCTGGTTTTTGGGTTGTATTAAGCGAGCAATCAAGAATTCCGAAGAGATCTTGGATGGTGTTTTGAAAAAGGCCCGTTTTTGGAACAAATGGGCTGGAGTGGCAATGAGCGAGCGTCAATCAGCGATGCTTAATAAGTTATTGGAGGGGTTTGATGGGAAACTTACTTCATCAAAATGGGCGAAAATCATGAAATGCTCTCCGGATACGGCGCTGAGAGATTTAAGTGATTTGGTGGCGAAGGGAATTCTTTTGAAAGCCGAAGGTGGTGGACGGGGGACGAATTATGTTTTTCGGGACATTGGGGCAGTGGACTGAAAAGCTGTAAAACTGAAACAATTAGCATCTCCCAAAGTTCTTCCGATAAGACGCCTCCTGTAACATCTTGGCAAAAAATATAAATGTGCGCACGAGTCCGCGAGCGGGCGGAAAAAGAATTCAACCAAGAAATCATCATCCAACAAACGCTTGATGTTTATAGGGAAATAATTATTGTGGAGTAATCCTTCTGCGCGCTGGGCGGCTCCGGCGTGACAAGTCCTCCTACGCGCTGCGCGACTCCGGCGGGACAAGGAAGTGGCGGGTAACAGGTAACTTGTGGCGGGTCAGAGAAAATGCTGAATAGCGGAAATTTAATGGTGAATGAGAAGTAAAAAAATGCTTGCCGCAATCGCGGAGTCGCTTAGGTTTCAAATATGAAGTCGGAATTTACAGCAATCATTGAAGCAGCACCCGAAGGTGGTTATTGGGCTATTTGTCCCGAAGTTCCTGGAGCCAATGGGCAGGGAGATACGGTAGAGGATGCAAAACATAACCTGATTGAGGCCATTCAGTTGATTTTGGAAGATCGCCGCTCGGACTTCCTTCGCGGTTTACCCGAAGATGCCATTCAAGATAAGATTTTAGTGGGATGAAGCGTAGGGAATTGGAGAGAAAACTTCGCGTGGCAGGGTGCTTCCTTAAGCGCGAAGGAGGCAGTCACTCTCTTTGGCTAAACCCGAAAAACGGAGTGACTGAAGCGGTTCCACGCCACAACGAGATCAAAGAACCTCTGGCAAGGAAGATTCTTAAACGGCTTGATGCCGAATAATCAAAAGAATTCAGCCAAGACATCATCATTCAACAATCACTCGATGTTTATAGGGAAATTATCATTACGGAGTAATGAGTAGCTGGTAGAGGGTAACTGGTAACGAGTCGGTCGACTTTTTGTGAATTTTGAGGCTTTTTGTGGCAATACCAAGCCGGTCGAGCGTCCAGAGTCGAGGGTCGAGGAAATAAAAGACAAACGCAGAAGACACGATGGCGCCTTCAAGGTGGGTATGGAAGTGTCTTGATCGAAAAATGGCGCTTGCTGCCTATTTTGGGGTTGACATGATTACTCTTTGAAATTACCATTACCATTATGAAAACTGTAAGCATTCAAGAAATGCGATTTGAATTTGCTGGGGTGCGTGCTGCTTTACAGGCTGGGGAGGAGTTGGTATTGACTTTTCGGAATCGGCCTCTTGCGCGCCTCTTGCCGTTTACTTCTCCCGAACAACCGGCGGGGTTGGACCCTGCGCTGCAATTTGCCGATGAGCCGGAAAATATTGAGCCGATGAGTAACGCCCAAATGGATGCGTTGATTTATGGCTGATCGCGTTGTTTTTTTGGATACAAGCGGCATTTTTGCTTGGATCAACCAGCGCGACCCGAATCATCAGTCTATGGTTGCTTTGCCACATGAACCTGGGTGCCGATTAGTGACAACAGATTATATTCTTGACGAAACACTCACCCTTTTTATGGCAAGGGGCATTCCTCACCAAAGGAAACGCCTTTTGGCAATGGTGGGTTCATCCACAATCCTTAAAGTGGTATGGATTGGGCAGGAGCATTTTCGAGAAGCAACCGAGTGGATGTTCAAGTATGAGGAGCACCCTTTTTCCTTTACGGACTGCACTTCTTTTGCTTGCATGGTTAAGCTTGGCATTCGCCAAGTGGCCACTACTGATGAGCATTTTGTAAAGGTGGGTTTTGAAAAATTGCTTCGGAATCCCACATAGAGCATTCGCAGGTATTGATAGAATCACGAAAGACTGGCCTCCTTGTGGAATTAAATCAGCCGATAGTTTTTCAGCCCTTACAAATCGGCCAGATTTGTGCTGGTAGGTGAACCGGATCATGATAACCCGGCGAGTGTTTACGAACTGCAAATTCAGTAATGGGTTGAAGATGGCGTTGTGGAAGCATGGGGCCGCCAAGAAAAAATGAGCGAGATTTTACCACAGGCCAGAATTTTCTGTTTGCCATCATCTTACCGCGAGGATTTTTTGTGAATCTTGAGCCTTTTTGTGGCAATACCAAACCGGTCGAGCGTCCATAGTCGAGGGTCGAGCAAGAAATTAGCCTCGAAGAGGCGTGATCCTCCTACGCGTGCGCGGCTCCGGCGGGACATTGGAGTGGCGGGTCACTGGTGGAATTTTGTAAATTTTGAGG
>CALFPA010000038.1 GCA_937919825.1 uncultured Spartobacteria bacterium
CCAGCAAAGGCGGCAACTACCTCCTCAATGTCGGCCCCACCGGCGAAGGCCTCTTTCCCGGGCCCATCGTTGAGCGCCTCGCTGACATTGGCAAGTGGATGGCTGTGAACAGCGAATCGATCTACGGCACCACTGCCAGTCCGTTTCCCAAGCTCGCTTGGGGCCGTTGCACCCAGAAGCAGGGCAAGGACGGGACCACACTCTACCTCCAAGTGTTCGATTGGCCGAAAGACGGCGAACTCCTCGTCCCCGGCCTCGAGAGCCAAGTCAAATCCGCCCAAATGCTCGTCGGCGGAGCGGAGTTGAAATTTGAAAAAACACCCAACGGCGTGCTCATCGAGGTTGCCGACAAAGCCCTCGACCCCAATGCCACCGTCATCAAGCTCGAAATTGTCGGCGAGCCCAAGGTCGCGGCGACCTTCATCAAGCCCTCTAAGGACGGGTCGGTTCAGTTGATCGCTGCTCTGTCCGATTTCCCTGCCCCCGCCAAAGGCGGCACGCCCCGTTTTTTAGAAGGAGAGACTGAAAAGGCCATCGGCTACTGGGAAAACCCGGAGGCCGCCGTGACTTGGGAATTCACCGGCGCCAAGCCCGGCGAATATGAGGTGTTGGCCGAAGTCTCCGGAATCAAGGATGCCAAGATCATAGTCGAAATTGGCGATCAAAAGCTCGTCGCCCCCCTCGCGAACACCAAAAACTACGCCTACTACAAAATCCAACCCCTCGGAAAAATCCGCATCGCCGATGACGGCAAGCAAGTCCTCGTCATCAAGCCCGAACCGACCAATTGGACCGCTTTCAACCTCCGCAAAGTCACCCTCAAACCCACCGCTTCTGCTGAGGGTAAAAACTAAAGCCCGCCAAAATGATCGCAATAGCGATCCTCTGCTGTTTCGGGTAAAAACCGCGAGTCCCTCCCGTTTCCAAAAAAACCCCATGATCCTGCGAGCTCTTCTCGTCCTAACAACCGGACTTTTCGTTCTCTCTTCCTGCAAGCCGCCGGAGCCACCAAAGATTACCGCGACGGACAGCGGCAAGAGCGGGCCCGGCGGGCAGACGATCAAGGGCGGGGATGTGACGATGAGCTTCGCGCCGGATGGCAAGCCGCTGTCCTTCACACGCGGAAACAGCACGAACCTGCTCAATCCCAAAGACCCTGGGCCGGGGTTTTACATGACGACCGGTTCAGGGGCTGAGGAAAAGACCATTCCATTCACTTCGCTTGAGTCGAAGGATGGAAAGCTCATCCTCACCGCCGACGACAAAACCCGCGCGACCCTCGCTGTGAATGCGGGGCGGCGACACATTTCCTTCCGCCTCGAGAAGCTCGAGAATGTGCCCAAGGACTCCGAGCCGGTTTTGAATTTCAAGTTGAATTTCAGCAATGCTTGCCCGGAGTTCATTCCGTTCGACTACATGTGCATCACAAGCGGCAAGTGGGCCTCGCTCCGCTGCTTTGGCACGGCTTCCTGGCCATATCTCTGGAAGCGCGGCGACCGCGACCCGCTCGGCGGCTTCGCGTTTTTTGTCCCTGAGAACGAAGACGACCACAACGAAACGATCCTCCGCATCTGGACCGAGGAAAAAGTCCCGCACCCGAAAGTCGAGGGCGAGTGGACCTATGAGCGCGCGAAGGCGTGGGTGCAGGAATGGGAAAACACATTTCAAGACACCCACATACTCACGATCGGCGCCGGGAAGCCCGAGGAGCTTGATGGGTTGATCGAGTATGCGAAAAAAATGAAGGTCAACCGCGTCTATCTCCACACCGACACTTGGCGGGGCGGTTACTGGGTCTACGACCGCGATTCGCTCTCCGTGCACAAGGCCGTTTTCCCGCGCGGCGAAGAGGATTTGAAGGCCTTCATCGACAAGCTCCGCGCAAACGGCATGGACGCGATGCTCCACTCGCTCTGCTACGGCATCGGGCCCGAGGGCTCAAAATACATGGGCAAAGGCAAAAAAACCGACCGCCGTTTGTCGAATTGGGGCAAGGGCAAGTTGGAAAAGCCCATCTCCGCGACCGATACGACGATCCTTTTCCGCCCGAACCCTGGCGTGAAATTCCCGGGACCGAATGACTACGGTCATTGGTTCAAATTCAACGATGTCCGGATTGGCGACGAGATTGTCCAATGCCAATTCGAGGACACGGATCAGCCGGTATGGAAATTGACCAAATGCGTGCGCGGCGCGAATGCGACCAACCACGAAGCCGGCACGGAAGCTGTCGGGCTTTTGAAGTCCTATAACCAAAACTACTACCCGGACAGCATGACCGATCTGGCGGAAATCACCGCCAAGGACTACGCGGAGTTTTTCAACCGACTCGGAGTCCAGCACCACGAATACGACGGCGCAGAGTCACACAACGATGTGCCATGGGGCTATCCGAAGTGGGCGATGTATGTTTACCAGAACACCGAGCGCCCGATGACAAGCAACAACTCGGGCGGCGCACCGAATCCCTGGGATCTGGTGTATCGCATGGTTTCGAATCCCGGCCCCGACGGGAAACGGCACCTCAACCTCTACCGCCCCGGAGGAGGAAGCGCCGCGCTGGCGATCGACCGCCCCGGCCGCCTCGCCACCAACCCGATCGAAAACCATTTCACCCTCGCCCAAGGCGCTGCCGCGAACAGCCGAGGATTTGGATTTGGAAAACCCGAGCCGATGTTTGGCATCTCCCTCGCGGCAATCAAACAATACGGCCTCGCGGAATTGATCGCCGACCAGTTCGCCGTCTGGCGCGAGGTCACTCCCCTGCTCACTCCGGAACAGCGGAAGCTCATTGCCGACTGCTACTATCTCGACCATCAGCCGAACACGATGAACCACCCCTCGGCCCACCGCAGCGCCAAGATCGTGTATGAGGCCCGCCGCGCCGAGGGCGGCTTCGAACTCCAGCCCTTCACCATCATGACGCGCGACAAGGTGGATGCTGATTGGACGACCGTGCAGGAATTTGCCGGCATCCTGCCCCGCCAGTATGTGGGCCCCGGAATGCGTGTGAGTTTGGAGAATCCCTTCGGCCGTCAGGCTCCGCAATTTATCATCCGCGTGCTCAGCGGTTACTCGGACTCTGCCGCACCCGCGCAGTCCGCTGCCGCCAATGGCCAAGAGGTCACGAAGGACTTCGAGGGCTACATGATCGGCGCCGGCGTGGATGCCCAAAAAACGGAAGTCACCGCCGCCGCTGCCGCACCCGTCGCAAACGCGGCAAATCCTCTCCTGATGCAGCCCAAGGCCTCGCAGATGACCGAAGTGGGGAATTACACCTTCACCGATGTCGGTTCCGCCTTGGAAGTCTCCCTCGACAACTCGAACAAGGAGGAAATTTTCCAGCAAAAAGACTTCCCGACTTTTGCGTTCAAAGGCGATCCAACAAAAGCGCGCGGCGTGGCCCTCACGGTCACCGGTGATGGCAGCGGGGCCTTCCTCGTCGTCCAAGTCGGCCCCAACAAAGACTATGTCGTCGCGATCGACTTCACCGGACGGAAGGACATCTTCATCCCCATCGGCGAGGCCTCGCGCAGCGCGGTCCGTTGGGGCATGCGCTACGTCACCAAATTCCACGGCTACGGCCCCATCGGCGCCGTCTCCATCGGCTTCGGCCGCGTGTTGGCAAACACCCAGCCCAAGGTTCTCATCGAAAACCTCCGCATGGTCGGCGAAACCCCCTCTTCGGTTAAAAACCTCACCGTCCACGCCGGGAGCGGCACGCTCACTGTCCAAGGCGAAGTCAAAACCGACCAATACCTGTGGTATCAAGGCGGCGACTCGGTCGGAGTCTACGACCTGGATTGGCACCTCCTCCAAACCCTCCCCGTCGTGCGGAAGGATTACGAGGTGGACAAAGGCTTCAACGAATTCTGGATCGACGGCGAATGCGCCACCCCCGCGCCATGGTTTGATGCGCAATTCATCACGAAGGGTGATGTGATCGAGGTTCCGGCGGCAAAAGCCGTTTCGGCCTTGGCGAAATAATGATTCCCATAAAACCTCTGCAAGCAACCCTCCTTGCCTTCCTCGCCGCCGCCATTTGCTCGGCGCGGGCTGCGACTACAATTGAGAACGACCGCTACAAAGTCGATATCGAGGCGGGTGACGGCACCTTCACCGTGGAGGTCAAGCCGAGCGGAAAAACGATTCTCACCGCCGGGAAACTCAGCGGCAAAGGCGGCACGGCGAAAACGCTCGAGCTGGACGACAGAAATTTCGGCAAGGGCCATGGAGTCGAGATCACCCACGCCGATGGCAACCGCGAACTCGTCGCGCTCTACCAAAGCCTCCCGTTCGTCACCTTCCGATCCACACTCCGCAATGGCGGCGCTAAGCCGGTCGTCCACAATCATGTCCCAACAGTTTCGGGTGCGGTGGACCTCGGCAAGCCGCTCTCGGGGATCAGCACGCTCGGCACCGGCGGTCTCTACCCGCCCGAGAAAAACCCCGGGAGTTATGCCTTTCTAAGCATCGTCGATCCCGAAACCCGCTCGGGTGTCGTGGGTGGTTGGCTCTCGCACGACTGTGGCAGCGGCGTGGTTTTTTCCCCGGTCGAAAACGGTGCCGCCCGCATCCAGGCACAGATCGACTACGGCTGCCTGCGCATCCAGCCAGGCGAGGAAGCCGTGGCGGAGACCTTTGCGATCGGATACTTCGACGATGCTCGCTTCGGCCTCGAGGCTTATGCCGACGCGATTGGTAAAATCTACGCCGTGAAAATGCTCCCGCAGACGGCCGGACTTTGCACCTGGTATATGGACCGCCACGCCGCTGCTTGCGACGAGGTGAATCTGAAGGAACTAAACGCCGCCTGCGCTAAAGAACTCAAGCCTTTTGGCTTCGATTTCATGCTGATCGACGACAACTGGCAGGCCGGTGTGAAGGAGAACGGCCCGAAGAAAAACTTCACCACCCATGAGGCCAATGGCCCCTACCCCAGCGGCATGAAGGCGGCGGCGGAAAACATGGAAAGCTTCGGGCTCACGCAGGGCATTTGGTTCATGCCATTCGCTGGAAACTACAAGGATCCGTTCTTCAAAGACCGCCAGCATTTGTTTGTCAAAAAAACCGACGGCCAGCCTTACGAAACCTCTTGGGGCGGCACCTGCCTCGACATGACGCTCCCAGAGACGCAGGAGTTCGTGCGCGGGATCGTCCACCGCCTCGCGCACGATTGGGGCTACAAACTTTTCAAGATGGATGGTTTCTGGACCGGCAGTGGCACCCCGCAGATGTATATCCACGATGCCTACAAACAGGACGGTATCGGCGACGCGGTGTTCTCAAACCCCGACAAAACCAATATCGAAACTCTTCGCGACGGCGCGAAGCTCGTGCGCGAAGCCGCCGGCCCCGACGTTTTCCTCCTCGGCTGCTGTGCGGTCCAAAACATGCGTTCCTTCGGCGGTTCGTTCGGTTTGCTCGATGCCATGCGCGTGGGGCCGGACACCAATGACGGCTCGATCGGCTCGCTCCACGCCTCCCGCTTGTGGTTCCTGCATGGCCGCGTGTGGTGGAACGACCCCGATTTCGTTTCCGTCCGCGCCAGCCTCCCGCTGGACCGCGCCCGCCTGAATGCAAGTTGGACCGCCATTTCCAGCCAACTTTACTACCTCAGCGATTGGGTGCCGATTTACCCGGCGGACCGCCTCGACATCGTCAAACGCACCATCCCCGCGCACGGCCTGCCCGCCCGCCCGGTCGATGTCTTCGAGCAACAGATCGCGAGGATTTGGATCGTCACCGACACCCGCCAATCCGTGCGCCGCGATGTCGTCGCCTACTACAATTGGGACAAGGACCGTGCCGAAATTTCTGCCACTCCCGGGCGCATCGGCCTGCCGCCTGCGAAGGAGTATGTCGGCTTCGATTTTTGGGCGAACAAGTTCATTCCGCCCTTCAGCGGCGCGCTCACGGCGACCCTGCCGGGCGCATCCAGCCGCATCATGGCCATCCGCCCGGCCTCCGAGTTCCCCCAACTCCTCAGCAACTCGCGCCATGTCACCCAGGGCATCATCGATGTGACCGATGAAAAATGGGATGCCGCCAAATCCGAACTCTCCGCAACCAGCAAAATGGTGGCCAACGACCCGTATGAACTTCGCATCGTCGTGCCCTCCTCGGAAAAATCCTGGCGCGCCAAGGGCATCAAAGTCTCGGACGAAGATGCCGCCGCCGGCGTGACAGCCTCGATCAAGCAGGACGGCCCCCGCATCCGCGCCGCCCTCTCCAGCCCCGTGAGCCGCGGGGTGGAATGGCAGGTCGCCTTCGAGCGCGGCGAGGCCATCGACATCCTCCCGCCGCCCGTCGCGAACCTGAAAGCCAATGTGGAATTCAATCTGATCACCCTCTCGTGGAATGAAATCGGAGCCGCTGCCTACCGCGTCACCCGCAGCGACGGCCAAGCCAGCACCGAACCGGTCGCAATGTTTGTCGATACCAACTTCCCGCGCGAGAAACCGCTGACCTACACCGTCGAGGCGCTTGGCGGTGACGGCAAAGCCGCCGCCCCCGTCTCGATCGGGGTGACGCCGTTGACGAAACTCGTGGCACCGCCAGCCCCACCGCAGCCCACGGTTTCGCTCAATGCCACGAACACGAGGTTCGCCGAAAACACCGCCGGCACGGCCCGTTTCGGAGCCAGTTACTCCGGGAAACCGCTGGGCATTGACGGCAAAACCTACGAAAGCGGCTTTGGCACCCACGCCAACGCCCTCGCCGTCGCCACCATCCCGAAAGGCGCCACGCGCTTTGTCGCCACCGTCGGCATCGACGCCGCCGCGCGCCAAGACGCACGAGCCAGCGTCGTGTTCGAGGTCTACGGCGATGTGAACGAGATGGGCGAAAAACCCGTCCTGCTCGCGCAGTCGCCGGTCCTCACGGCGAAGGAAACCGCCTCTTGGAACTTCAATGTGGAACTCAACACCCGCTTCAAGGAAGTGCGCCTCGCCGTGAAAGACGGCGGCGACAGCGTCCACAGCGACCACGCCGATTGGGTCAACGCCGGCTTCATCGTTCCCTGACCAATCCGCAGAGCCCCTTGCATTCAAAAGCATGAAACGAACCACCCTCGCCCTCGCCGTCCTCGGCTCCATCGCCCTGCAAACGCCCGGACTTTTTGCCGAAGAAAAACCGGCCGCACCTGCTCCCGCCGCGACGCCGAACCCCGATCCCTACGCGAATGAAACCAAGGAGCAGCGCGACGCCCGCATGGCCTGGTGGCGCGACGCCCGCTTCGGGTTGTTCATCCACTGGGGCGTCTATGCCGTCCCCGGCGGTATCCACAAAGGCAAGCCCGTGAATGGCTACGGCGAGTGGATCATGGAAAAAGGCAAAATCCCGGTGGAGGAATACAAAGCCTACGCCGCGCAGTTCAACCCCACCCAATACGACCCCGAGGCCTGGGTCGCCCTCGCCAAAAAAGCGGGCATGAAATACATCGTCATCACCGCGAAGCACCACGATGGCTTCGCCCTCTGGCCCTCGGCCGTGAACGATTGGAACATCGGCTCCACGCCCTACAAAAAAGACCTCCTTAAGCCCCTCGCCGAAGCCTGCAAAAAGCACGGCATCAAGCTTGGGTTCTACTACTCGCAGGCCATGGATTGGAACAACGGCGGCGCCTGCTCGCAGGATCCGAACAACAAACGCACGATGGATGAATATATCGACCAGGTCGCCGTCCCACAGGTCACCGAGCTTCTCACGAACTACGGCGACGCCCCTGTGATCCTCTGGTGGGACACCCCCGCTGCCATGAACGAGGAACGCGCCGCGAAGCTCATCGAGCCCCTCAAGCTCAAGCCCGGCATCATCCACAACAACCGCCTCCTCAAAGTCGCCCCCTGCGGTGTTGTCGACATAGAAGCCCTCAAATCCGGCAAGCGCGAACCCTACGCCGGCGACACCGAGACCCCCGAGCAGCACATTCCCGCCACCGGCCTCGGCGACCACGATTGGGAAGCCTGCATGACGATCAACCACACCTGGGGATTCAAAAGCGACGACCACGAGTGGAAATCCACGAAAGTCCTCCTCCAAAACCTCATCGACATCGCCAGCAAGGGCGGCAATTACCTCCTGAATGTCGGCCCCACCGCCGAAGGCCTCATCCCGCAACCCAGCGTCGAGCGTCTGGAGGAAATCGGTAAATGGATGGAAGACAACGGTGAATCGATCTACGGCACCGGCGCGAGCCCATTTCCGAAGCTCCCCTGGGGCCGTTGCACCACGAAGAAACATGACGGCGGCACGACGCTTTACCTCCATGTTTTCGATTGGCCAAAGGATGGCAAACTCCTCCTCCCCGGCCTCGAGAGCCAAGTCAAATCCGCCCGAATGCTCGTCGGCGGAGCGGAGTTGAAATTTGATAAAACGCCCAACGGCGTCATCATCGATGTCCCCGCCCAAGCCCCCGACGCCAATGCCTCGGTGATCAAAATACAAATCGCCGGCAAGCCCAAGGTCGTCCAGCTTTTCATCAAACCCGCTGCCGACGGCTCGATCGTGCTACCCGCCTCGCTCGTCGATTTCGGCATCCCCGCGAAAGGCTCCGCCCCGTGCCTCCAGCAAAGCAAGGAAGTCCCCGAGATCGGCAGTTGGAACAACCCCGAGGCCCCCGTGAGCTGGTCCTTCAGCGGCCTGAAGCCGGGCGACTACGAGGTTTTGGCCGAAGTCTCCGGCCCAGAAAACGCCAAGGCCGTCGTCGAACTCGGCGCCGCCGCTCCCATCTTGAATGTCGATGTCTCTGGCATCAAAAAAGACAAGCCCGCCGAGGAAAGCGAAGTCGAAAAACTCCCTGCGAGCCTCAAAGCCACCGGCAGCTACCATAAATTCGAAACCCAAAACCTCGGCATGCTCGAGATCGAAGAGGAGAGTGCAAAAACTCTCACCATACGGCCCGACCCCACCGGCTGGAAGCCTTTCAACCTCCGCACAGTTACGCTCAAGCCAATTACCGGGCACTAACTTTGCAGAACTCCATTTAGAGAGGCAGAAACTAGCCTTCAAGAAGTCAGACCTTAGGACGCCACAAGCATCCTAAAGCCATATTTTCGCCCCGGAGATTTGGCAGATTGTGCATTTTGTTTTCGCGATTTGGGATAGGATGCCCACCATTTCAAAACCCACTGCATGAAAAAACTGCGCGACTCCGACATTAAGGAAATGTTCTCACGCTCGAGCGGGCCTGGCGGGCAGCATGTGAACAAGGTCTCGACCGCTGTCACCCTGCGTCATGTTCCGACGGGCTTGAGTGTCACGGTTTCGGACTCACGCTCGCAGGCGATGAACCGGGAGACGGCGCGGCGCAGGCTGCTTCGGAAAATCAACGAAGCCGCCGAGGCCAAGAAACTGGCGCAGTTGGCCGAGGCCTCGCGGGAACGGCGGCGAAAAGCCAAGCGTTCGCGGGGAACGAAAGTGAAGCTCGTCGAGTCAAAGCGCCGTCGCTCAGAAACAAAAAAGATGCGCGGCAAGGTTGCCTGAAATTCCATGACCGAATCACCCGATTCCGAATCCGCCGCAAGACTCTGTTCCGCCTGTGGGATGTGCTGCAACGGCGTGCTGTTCCATGGAATGGCCGTGCAGCCTGAGGATTCCGTCAGAGCCTTTGCGGCAAAGGGGCTGAAGGCGAAGCGACGCGACGGGGAGTTGCAATTTCTTCAACCCTGCCCGGCGCACGAGGGGAATTGCTGCCGGATTTATGCGGATCGGCCGCAGCGTTGCCGGGTGTTTGCCTGTCGGCAACTCGAGGGAGTGTCCCTCGGGAAAATTCCGGAATCCGCCGCGCTGGAAAAAATCCAAGAAGCAAGGCGGCTCACCGATCGCGTGCGGGATTTATTGGATAAGCTTGGCGACTCGCGAACAACGAGGCCACTGGCCACCCGGTGCGCAGGAGTTTTTACCCCGCCGCTCGACCCCTCCCCTCAAGCCAAGTCATGGCGCGATGAGTTGCGGCTCGCAATGACCGACTTGGAGGAATTCCTGGCTAACAATTTCCGCCCTCAGCACCCGTAGAAAGACCGATCACTAATTTTCTGCCCATTCAATATCTTAACAAAATTCACATAATATTTTGCAATTTGTGCCTTTTTGTTTCTAGCCCATTTCAAAAGAGAAAATACGATAAAATGAACCTCCCACTCCTCCTTCTGGCCTTCCTCCTAACTTCCGCTGCGTCCGCCATGGCGGCCGACATGAAACTTTTCTATGACAAACCGGCGAAGGATTGGGAAACAGAGGCGTTGCCAATCGGGAACGGCCGGCTTGGGGCGATGATCTTTGGCGGGGTCGAGCGCGAGCGCATCCAATTCAATGAAGACAGCCTCTGGATCGGCGACGAAACGGACACCGGTGCTTACCAGGCATTCGGCGACTTGTTCATCGACTTCGACAACATGGGCACAACGGCCGGCTACCGGCGCGAACTCGATATCGCGAGGGCGGTGCACACGGTTTCGTATGCCAAGGACGGCGTGAACTTCCGGCGCGAGTATTTCGCGAGCCACCCGGCTGGGGTGATGATCTTCCGCACGACGGCGGACAAGCCCGGCGCGCTGAGTGGAGCGGTTTCTCTTGCGGACGCCCATAAAGGCACAAGCACAGCGGATGCGGAGGGGTTGACGATCAAAGGAAACCTGGCCGGGTATGTTCACTCTCTTTCGAGAAACCGTTCCGAATATGGCATCGCCCTCGACTACGAGGGGCGTGCGCTTGTTCGCCATGAAGGAGGCACGTTCGAGGTCAAGGATGGCAAGCTGGTCTTCAAGGATGTCGATACCCTGACGATCTATCTCGATGGCGGCACGGATTACATCAACCAGCGCAACAAAAAGTGGCGCGGTGAGCATCCGCACGCGGCCATCGCTGCACGTCTCGCGAAGGCCGCCTCGACGCCCTACGCCGAACTCCTCGCCGCGCACGAAAATGACTACCAATCGCTCTTCAACCGCCTCAGCCTCAACCTTGGAAAAACCCCGGAGGCTGTCCTTCAGCTTCCCACCGACCGCCGGTTGGCTGCTTACAGGGGAGGAGATCAAGCCGTGGCCAAAGGCGTCAGCTATGACGGCCAGACCAATGACCCCACGCTCAAAGGCGCACCCGATCCCGAACTCGAGGCGCTCATTTTCCAATTCGCGCGCTACTTGATGATCGCTTGTTCGCGTCCCGGCGACCTGCCCGCGAATCTCCAAGGCCTCTGGAACGAGAGCAACAACCCGAAGTGGCGCTGCGATTACCACGCGAATATCAATGTCCAGATGAACTACTGGTTTGTGGACGCGGCCAATCTCGGCGAGTGCTTCATACCTTACTCCGAATGGCTGAATTCGGTGATCCCGGTCCGCCGTGATGAGACTAAAAAGGAGCTTCATGTGCGCGGATGGGCGACCCGATGGGAGAACGGCATCTTTGGCGGCGCCACCTGCCCATGGAGCCGGGCGGACGGGGCGTGGCTCTCGCAAAACCTCTGGGACCACTATGCCTTCACTCGTGATCAGGAATTTCTCCGGAACCGCGCCTACCCAGTCTTCAAGGAACTCTGCGAATTTTGGGAAGATTCCCTCCAAGAGGATCCCAAGGGCAGATTGGTGGCACCACCGAGCAAGTCGCCAGAACACGGCCCGGTCGTTGCAGGCAATTCCTACGACCAACAATTGGTCTATGATCTTTTTACGAATTACATCGAAGCCTCGAAGGACCTTGGTGTCGATGAGGGCTACCGCGCCAAGGTTGAAGAGATGCGATCCGGCTTGCTCGAACCAAAAATCGGCAAATGGGGCCAACTCCAAGAATGGGCCGAAGACCTCGATGACCCAAAGGATCAGCACCGCCACTTCTCACACATGATCGCCGTTTATCCCGGCCGCCAGATTTCGCCCTCGACCACGCCGGAACTCGCCGAAGCCGCCAAAGTCTCGATGAACGCCCGTGGCGACGAGTCCACCGGTTGGAGCCGCGCTTGGAAAATCTGTGTTTGGGCGCGCCTGCAAGACGGCAACCGCGCCTACAAAATCCTGAACGGCATGATCAAATCCTCGTTCCTGCCCAACCTCCTCGCCACGCACCCGCCCTTCCAGATCGACGGCAACTTCGGCTACGCCGCCGGCGTTTGCGAGATGCTTCTGCAGTCGCAGACGGGCGAAATCCAACTCCTCCCCGCCCTACCCCAAGTCTGGCCGGAAGGAAAAGTCACCGGCCTCATGGCGCGGGGAAATTTCACCGTCGATATCGAGTGGAAGGACGGCAAAGTCGTGAACTTCCGCATCGCCTCCCCAGAACCCCGCGAAGTCAAAGTCCGCGTGAACGGAGAAGTCAAAACCGTGAAGTCGGAGGTTTTGAAATAATGCATCCTGCATTCCGAAGTAATGACCTCTTTCAGCCCATTAAAAGCAGGAGGGAACAATTAGTGTCATTTTGATGATATTTTAAATCATTCTTAGCATTCATCCCACCTGCTGGATCCGTTAGATTCCTCCCGATGCTCAAATTCCTCCCAGCGTTCTCCCTTTGCCTGTTGGTTCCATGCCTTGAACTCGATGCCACCCAGGCGGTGGTTGGCGGAAAATCTCAATTAGATCCGCATTCTAGGGTTCAACACAAACACTATGAACGAAAGCACCCCACTTGATCGCAGGTCATTTCTAAAGATGGGGGCGGGGTTTGCTCTGGGAACCGGCTTCTTCCGCTATGGAGCTTATGGGGCCCCGGGAATCACAGAAGCAAACATCGTTGAGAAATACGCGCGACTCATCCCCGCAACCAAGGGATTGGATCCGAACTGGGTGCGCTCGCTGACAGCCAGAGGCACTGCCCATACTTACAGCGATCCTAAGGCTCTTGATCACATCGGCATGCCGGTGGGAGGCTTGTTTGCTGGAACCGTTTATCTAGGTGGCGATGGGAGGTTGTGGCTTTGGAATATCTGCAATGACGATTCGGAAGGCATCACTCCAAGACATGTGGAGTACAAGGGCAGGCATATCCGCATGCGCGATGGCGCCAACTATGTTTCCCCGACCAAGCGGATTTACCCCTTCGAACAACGCTTCGGAATTCGCATCAATGGAGCGCTCCACCCGCTCGATGCGGAAGGCTTTAAAAAAATCGCCTTCACGGGCCAATATCCGATCGGGGAAGTTTCCTACGAGGATCCTACGTGCCCGATTCAAGCCAAGCTGACGGCATTTTCCCCGTTCATTCCGATGAACACTGCGGACTCTTCGCTTCCCGCGATCATCATGTCCTACACATTGAAGAACACGGGAGACACCAAGGTGGATTGCGACATGGTGGGCTGGCTGGAGAACCCCGTTTTTTTATCAACCAAGAAAGCGAACACCCTCCGAACCAGTGCAGTGGTTCACGAGAAGGGATTCACCGCATTAAACTGCACTGGCCTCGAATCCTCTGAAGAAGACCTGAGCACAGCTCGCGATCATGGCTCGATGGTCTTGGCCGTCTTGACCAATAAGAGCGATTCGGTGATCGCAGAACCGGAATCCGAGAAAGGCAAGTACACCGGTTCTGTAGGGCAAAAACTGACTCTTGAGCCCGGCGAGGAAAGGACCGTCGATTTCGTTATCACCTGGCATTTCCCAAACCTCACGGCATGGAAAATGCAGGGGGTCGGCCGTGAATATGCCGCCCGGTTCGATGATGCCCTCGGTGTGGCGCATTATGTGGCCAATGATTTCCAGCGTCTTTCCGGGGACACCAAGCTATGGCGGGATACTTGGTACGACTCGACATTGCCGTACTGGTTCCTTGACCGGACGATGGCGAA
>CALFPA010000039.1 GCA_937919825.1 uncultured Spartobacteria bacterium
ATGGCGATTTTGAGAAGGTGTATCCCCGATATGGCGAAAATACATGGGATGCGCGGGAGTATTTGCAGAACACTCTTTTGCCAGAGGAGAGGGCTTGGCGTCATGCCAAGGCGCGCGACAAGAATGAGATCAAACTGAAAAATGCGGCCCTTGGCAGTTATGCGGCTGGCGGAGGGTTTACCAGAAAGTATGTCGAATAAAAACTAACTCATGAAAAAAACAACCCAATGGGGAGCGGTGGCGCAGGCCGCGCAAGCGGCGGATCACAAGTCGAAGCTTGATCAGGCTTTGGCCGATCTCGATGCGGAGCGCAAGGCGCACGCGGAGACGGTTCGTGCGCTAGAAAAGGCTCGCACGGGCAAGCGTCCGATTGTGAAGGCTCGCCCCACCTCGCCCAAGCCGGGCAGCGGCGACATTGTGGAAGTGATTTTTTCGGATGTGCATGGCAATAAGCACGACCCGGCGGCGTTTTCGGCGTTTCTAGGCGATCTCAAGACGCTCCAGCCGGATCGCATCGTGATTGGCGGCGATTTCATCGACTGTGGCGGATTCCTCGCCGAACATCACACGCTGGGCTATGTGGCTGAGACGGAGGACAGCTACGAAGACGATGTGCGCGTGGCCAATGATCTGCTGGATGCCGTGGCGCACCACTCCAACTGCTCGGATATCCACTACATCGAGGGCAACCATGAGTGGCGCGTGGAGCGGTGGGCGCTTACGCAACGACTTGCGCACCACAAGGACATCGACCTGCTTCGCCGGACTTTTTGCGCGGAGCATGTGCTGAAGCTCGCGGAGCGTAATATCAAGTATTACCATCAGGGCAAGACGCACGGGGAGTGCGATGTGCCAGGGTGGGTGAAGATGGACAAGATGTATTTCGTCCACAAAATCTCCAATGCCCGCGATGCGGCGGAGGTGGCGATGGCGAAGGCGGGGGGAAATATCTGCTACTTCGATACGCACCGCGCCAGCTTCAAACCGAAGAACATCCCTGGCTTGGGGCTAATTTCGGCATGGAATCCTGGCTGCCTCTGCAAGCGGCAACCGCTCTACGCCAATACCCGCCCGACCGAGTGGACGCACGGCTACTTGATCCGCTTTATCTCGCGGAAAACTGGGGCGTTCCAGATGATCAATGTCACGATCAATGATGGCGTGAGCTATGCGGGGATGCTGCTTAAGGGTGGGCAGAAAATTTCTTAATATGGCAAATCTCTGGCAGCGGATCGTCAAGCAACAAATGGTCGAGGAGCATGAAAATGATCCCAAGTATCTGTGGGCTACCTACGCTAAGGTGGGCTGGCACAAACGCGATCAAGTCGCCGAGGCGCTAGAGTGCCACGAAGATAAGGTGCAGACGCTTCTTAAGAGCGCCATTTCCTCCAAAAAAATTGAGCGGCGGGAGTTTGCCGTCTGGGACAAGCTCAATAAGGAGCTTGTGAAGGTGGTGGGTTATCGGGAAAAGGGCAAGCACGCCGACAGGCCCGAGGAGGTTAAGCCCGTTAAGGCGGTCAAGAAGCGGCTTAAACCTGCGGTCGGCATGAGTGTTCGCTCCCGCCGTGGGCAAAAGGGGAAAATCAAAAGTGTAAGCCGATCCAAGTGCGAGATTGAGTGGGAGAGTGGAGCGATTACCACGCCTTCGTTTAAGTCTTTTAGCAAGTGCGATATTATTTTGGAAGGTTGATCTATGGCAAAGCGCAAGAAAGGCGATTGCCGGGAGGAGGTCTTGCGCCAATTTCAGGCCCGTCTTGCCGAGCATTTTGATGCCGGGGTTGGCATGGTTTGCTGGGAAGAGGAGGGCGAGACTCGGTATTTGACGATGCGGTTTGGCAATAGTTTTGCCGTGGAGGCTATGGTGGATCAGCTGGGGGGCTGTTTGGAGTCTGATCCGGATTCCGAAGACGAGGAAGAGGACGAAGATTGATGGTTGACGCCCCGGCCTTGGGGCATGTCGGAACTCAAAGAATTCTTCGCTCCCTTCATTACCCAGAAAGTCGATACCGCCAACGGCGTCATTTACGGCGTTTCGGTTATTACCTCGGGCATCAAAGCTCGTGGGCATGATCTGGAAGTCGATTCCACCACCCTTTCGCAAATTAAGGAATGTGCCGAAAAGCTCGGCACCGTTCCTGTAAAATGGAACCACCGCACCGGCGCGGACGCCGTGGCGGGGTATTTGGAAAATTTCCGCATCGAGGGCGGCAAGCTTCTCGGCGATTGGCATCTTCTTAAAAGCCATTCGCAATACGGCCAAGCCATCGAAATGGCTGAGCGCATGCCCCGCAATGTCGGCCTTTCTGCCGCATTCATGGGCGAGGACGAAATTTCCGGCGGGCAGAAGAAAGCGCGCTGCTCGGAACTTATTTCTGTGGATCTCGTGGCTCAACCCGCTGCGAATCCGGACGGGCTTTTCGAGGCCAAGCTGCCGTCCCAACCGACAGAGCTGGCTTCACAAGTTGACACTGCAAATCAAGACCGTATGGAAAATACACAAACCACACCAACCGCAGCGGCGCAAGACGAGCCTTCCTTGAGGGATGTCCTCGCGGCCCTGACCCAACTCTCTGAGCAGGTTTCTGCCCAGCAAGAGACCATCGCCGCACTGCAAAACGGTGCGGGTGAACAAGACAATGATATCTCCCTGGAGGAGATCATGTCGCTTTCCGAGCAGGACATTGTTGCGCTCGTCCAAGCCGGTGAAATCACCGAAGAGGACGCCGCTGGCATCGTGGCCTACCAGAACGAGATCATGGCCGAAGTCGAAGCCTCTGAGGGCGAAGGCGAAGGCGAAGAGGCAGGCGAGCTTGCTACCGCAGGCGCAGGCGTCGAGTCCAGCGCTGGCAGCGATTCTTCCAGCACCGGATCTTCCGCCGAGCTTTCCGCTCTCCAAAAGCAAGTCAAAGAACTCAGCGCCCGTTTTGAGCGCGAAGACGCTGCTTCCGAGAACGCCGAGATCGAACACTATTTTAGCACCATCGAGGGCAACCTCACCAAACTCGCCGAGGAGAAGCTTCAGCTTACCGAGCTGAGCGAAAACCTCCACGCCGAAAACGAGGCGCTTCGCGCCGCCGTCAAGACTGGCACCCGCCCGCTGGCTTTCAGCGCCGAGGGTCGCGCCGTCACCGGACAAGGTGGAGAACTCCACGAGTTTGAGAGCCGCGTAAAAAATCACACCAGCGCGGGAAAAACCCACGCCCAGGCCGTGATGCTTGCCCACAAGGAAAACCCTGATGCGCATCAAGACTGGATCCGTCAGCAATCTAAGTAATTAAGGAGAAAATAAAAATATGAACTTCAATAATGTTGTTTCACTTCCCGCTGCCGTAAATCTCGGCGGCCTGGAGAACACCGCCGTCAAACTCACCGCCGCCGGCGTGGATATCGCAGGCGCTACTGATCGCGTGATCGGCACCGTCATTCGCGGAGCAGCCCTAGGCGCCGCCGCTGATGTCTTCTTGAAATCCAATGGGTTTCATTATGTCCGGGTTGG
>CALFPA010000040.1 GCA_937919825.1 uncultured Spartobacteria bacterium
ACCCAGAATTTTTTCACCCAATCTTTTTCCCTGACCCCGCTAAGGACTTGAAGATCAAAATTGCAAAATGCGGTTTTAAAATCCTTGCTTTGAATAAGTTCTCCGACCTTGTCAGAAGGTGCCGACTGACTGTAAGCAATCGCTATTGCAAATTTCTCTAAAATTTTGCTCCCGGAGGGAATGCAAGCTTGGGTTTTAGCGGATCGTCTGGCCAATTCGTTCTTCCATGCCTTAGACCCGCGACTTTCCAAATCCTTCCTGGCTTCGTCCAGGCAACCCCACCAGTGGGGTTCATCAGGCTTGTTGTTCTTGCATTGAACGACGGCGAACGCCGAGTGGTTGTGGATGCTTTCGTGGTTCACGGCGCGGATCTCGAACCACTCAATGCGGGAGTCAGATTTGAGTTGGGCTGCCGCGTTGCGGACGACATCCTCGACGAAAACCGGGTTGTCATAGGCCAGCATGGTGACATGGCGCTCGTCGGTGCGCTTGAGGAGGGGATAGATCGGGGCAGAGGCCGATTTTTCCGCCACATCAACGAGTTCCTCGATCCAGAGGAAGTCCCAGGCACCATCCTCTTTCTTTCGGGTGCGGACGGTGATCGTGACATACCCGCGTTGGTTGTGGGCCCCGTAATCACTGATCTCCTTGGAGCAGGGGCAAAGGGTGCCCACGGGAACACGCACTCGGAGCAGGAAGTCGTCACTCGTGCCGTTGGATTCCCCAATGAAAGTGCAAAGATAGTCCATGGGTGCGGAGAGACCGGAGACGGGGGCCTTGCGCTGGATGAAGTAGGGGAACTCGACTTCGATGTGTGCAGACTCGGCATCGAGGCGCTTTTTGAGGTCGTGCAGAATCGATGGGACGGTGCGCATCGTAAATTCCCCTTGGTGTTCCGCCAGGACCTGCAGGAAACGCGACATGTGCGTGCCTTTGAAGTGGTGGGGCAAACTCACGGAGAGGGAAACCTTCGCAGCGCATTGCTGCTTCTGGTTCTCCCGGTCGAGGACAGTAATGGGGTAGAGCAAATCGCAAACACCGACCTGGTCGATCGCGATCTGTCGAGAATCTGCAGAGGATTGGATATCCGGAAGAGGCGGCGAAACAGGCTTCATTTTAAACTTATAGCGATGGGATTTTTGCCAATGCCTCTGACGGGGTTAATTGTTTTAGGTCACCAGGAAGCCTTATGAAAATGTCATTATCATCGATAGCAGAGACGATAGTCCGGATTACCTGCCAGTCCCTATCTTCACAACCGAAGTCGATCAGGGTGTAAAATTTTCCACCGGGAACGGATGCCGGTTCGTTGGGATGTGGAACTTCATCTCTTGGAGAATGCCTCTGAAGAACCCCAATAAAAATATCGGCCGCTTTCACCTCTCCCTGAACACTAAAGGGTCCCCCATGAGAACCTGACCAACTGGTAAAACCTAAAGGGAAGTGGTGAGCCAAGTATTTCTTATAAACATCTTCAATCCGATCCACAGCAGTGGCTACATCATAAACCCTTGGATGTTCATACTCCGCCCATGAGGAACTGGTCTCCCAAACACGCACTCGGATTAAGCGGACATCTTGCCGGAGATCGTAACGACGAGTGGAGTCACAGGCGTAAGCATTGAGCCTTTTCCGGAAAGCATCAAAAAATGTTTTGGCCAGCACTTCCGTTGTGGGTTCTGTATCCTGAAAGGCAATGACCCGATCTCCGTAGGTCTTTTTGAGAGTTTGAAACATCGGATCTTGGGTATTCACGCAGAGCGCGTGGTCGAAAGTTTCCAAAAAATCGCCCACTGCTTCTTTAACAACTTTGAAGTCGCACACCATGCCGTTGCTATTGAGATCATCAGCTTCCAAAATGATTTCCACCTTGCGGCTATGACCGTGCGGAAACCGGCACTTGTCCGGATGGTGAGTGAGCATGTGACCGTTCTCGATCTCGATGGTTTTACAAATGCGGTAGGGCATGAATTCAGGTTCCTCGGGTGTTTCCGAAAAGGTGGATGTGGAGGCGATCGCACAGACGGTAGCCACTCTCTTTACAAAAATCGATGAGCATGGCCCGGTTTTTTGCGATGGTGGCGGAGTCGATACCCTCGGGCATGAGTTGAACCTTCCAACGGGGGACCTCGGAGAAACCAAAACGCATGATTGCCAGTGCCTGTATGAAGTCGTCGTGGGTCGAAATGACGAACTTGAATTGGTAGTCTCCTGCCTGCTCGATCCATTCGCGGAGGATATCGTCAGATTGGTTGCGTGTTTCCTCGTGGCGCTTGATCCAGGCGGCATCGATGCTGCCCTCCTCGGGAGTGGAGTTGTTGAGCTTGGGACTCAGCGATGCGAGGTCGCAGGCAATGCCTTTCGGAGCAACCGTGCCGGCCGATTCAATCGTGATGTGGTAGCGGGCATCCCGAAGTTTGGATGCGAGGTCATGGATGCCAGGAGCGACCATCGGTTCACCGCCCGTGAGCACGACATGCTCAGCCTTGAATTTTCGGACCTCAGCGACAATCTCATCAACCGACATCTTTTGCCCCTCCGGATTCCAAGATGCGTAAGGCGTATCACACCACTTACAACGCAGATTGCACCCCGAGGTGCGAACGAAAACTGAGGGCACTCCGGTGAGTTGGCCCTCGCCTTGCAGAGAGTAGAAAATCTCGGAGATCAGCATTGGGAGGGCTTCGGAGGGAGTGGCGAGGTGATGAGATAATTTGTGGGATCGGAGATGCCAGCGAGCAGGAAAGCCTCTCGGCGTTCAACGCAAGTGCCGCATTCGCCGCAGTGGGTTTCACCTCCGACATAGCAGGACCATGTTTGCGAAAAATCCACACCGAGTTCGTTGCCGCGTTTGGCAATCTCGGCTTTCGTCATCGAGATGAACGGCCTAATCACTTCGACTTCAGCATAGGTGCCAATGCGGATCGCATCGGACATGGAGCGCATGAATTCCTCACGGCAATCGGGGTAGATGGCGTGGTCGCCAGAGTGGGCAGCAATAACAAGTCCCTGGGCACCCTTGCTCTCGGCAAACCCGCCAGCAATCGAAAGCATAATTCCGTTGCGAAATGGAACGACCGTTTGCTTCATCGTCTGCTCCTCATAGTGCCCCTTTGGAATCTCCCCACCCTTTTTGAGGAGGTCGGACTCGAACTGCTCGCCGATGAAATCAAGCCGGACGGTTGAATGCGGCACGCCGAGTTTTCCAGCATGCAACTCGGCAAATGGAATCTCCTGGTCATTGTGCTTCGAGCCGTAGTGAAAACTCAAAACAGCCGTGATCTCAAAATCCCGCGCAGCCTGATACAAAGCCGCAACGGAGTCCATGCCACCACTGCAGAGGACGACAACTTTTTGTTTTTGTGAGTTCATGATTTTTTCTCCGCCTCATA
>CALFPA010000041.1 GCA_937919825.1 uncultured Spartobacteria bacterium
AGCTTCAAACTCCGGGCCAACGCCCCGGAGGGCCAAAAGCGATTTCCTATCAGCTAAACTTTGAACTTTGAGATTTATTTTCTTACCTACAGAAATTGAAAACTATCTGGGTGCTGGGCGGCATTTTGAATCGGCTAATCCCGTGTTTTATGCGCCTTTACAGCCCGCCGTGAGAAATTTGGGTGAAACATAACTCGTGTCGTCGTTTTCTGAACAAATGCCTCGATTTCGATAACCGCTGTTCCCTCACAGACAACTCGTTTTATCCAATCGACAGCTCTAAAGTTCGAAATCCGGCCGGCTTAATTGACCGGCAAAATAGAGCGGGAGAAAGCGCAGTCGTTGTTCCGCCAGCGTTGCGGGTGGGCGGCAGGAAAGAACGACTCCCATGGGGCAGTTTGAATATTCCTTCAAAAAAAGATGCAGGCTTCGCAGGGAGCCGGACTCTCCGGATTTGACTTCGACGGGGTGAATTTTCGCACCCCTGACGGCGAGGTAGTCCACCTCGGCGCTGCTGCCCCGTGCATCGCGTGCCCAATAGAACAATTCGCCCTCACCTGCGGCCAGCATCTCTTGGGCGACGAATTGTTCGGCAAGTTTGCCTCGATAAAGTGAAAGCAGATCGCCCGGCTCGAGAGCCGCCTCCACCGGCAAGCGGCAGGCTCGTTGCATCAAGCCTATGTCGAGCAGCGCCGCTTTGAACTTTACCGGATTGGCCGTCGCGCCCAGCGGGAGTCCTGATGGATCGCAGGCTGGAATTCGGTGCAGCATTCGGGCCTTGCAGAGGAGATCGAACGCCTTGCGATTGGTCGGCCCCGAGTGGCTTCCATCCAACTTGGTGTATTTGAGCGGTTCACCGACGCTTCTTGCCGCATTTTGAAGCACGGCATCCAAACAATCCGGCGCCACCCTCGGCGTGTATTTGGAAAAATCGTCGCGCAGGGACTGCAGGATTTCCTCTTGCACACGGGCGGCTTCCCGCATGGAGCCTGTGTCCCGCCACAACTTGACCGCTTCAGGCATGCCACCCACAAAAAAATAATTCCGCAGCTCCTGCAGAATCTGTGCATGGGAAGAGGCGGCGATCGATTCCGGATTTCCCGTCAACGCCTCGGCCATGACCTCCTTTTCTACAGCGAGCAGATACTCCTGAAAATTCATCGGCCCGACCCGCAGGTAGCGCAACCGACCCACCGGCACCGAAATGTCGCCGAGGGCAAACTCCAACAAGGAGCCGGCCGCCACGATGTGAAACTGCGGCATTTCCTCGTAAAAATACCGCAGCGCGGACAGGGCCTGCGGACAGGCTTGGATCTCGTCCAAAAAAAGCAAGGTCTTCCCTGGCACAATCCTGCCGCCGACGATTTCCAAGGCGCTGAGGATTCTGACAGGGTCGAGATTTTCATCGAAAATCGCTCGCAAATCCCGGCGTTTTTCAAAATCGATTTTGACAAAATTCTCAAACAACGGAGCCAAAAATCGCTCGACCAACCAAGTCTTACCCACCTGCCTTGCGCCGCGGAGCACCAGAGGTTTGCGATGCCCCGAGTCTTTCCAAGAGAGCAACTCTTCTTCAATCAACCGTTTCATGACCGAAAACTGCCTCCGGAATTGCAATACTGCAAGATTGATTTAGAAATACAGCCCTTTATTTAAAACTTAAGTTTAGATAAAGACTATTGTTTTACATTAAAACTCGGGAATCTGCCCTCCTGAAATTGATTTCATCTCAACCTGACTCGTGTCTCATTTTTCATGACAGGCGCGCCTGAAGTTTGGGGCCGCTCGGCGAGACTCCCTTACCCTTTTATTCTCGTTGGCTCCGTGAACGGCAAGTGGACTGCCGTTGCTACAACTCCCCCCTCCTCTGTGTCCCCGTGCCTCGGTGAGAGCCCATCTCGGGATTTCCGAGTTTGCGACTCTACGCTGCCGCCAAAACCTCGGCGGCGGTTTTGAAGTGGGTCTTCGCGAGGCCTTCGAGCACCTCTGGCCCGCGGGATCGGATCAACTCGATCGCCGTGTTTTTCACATTTGCCGAAACGCCGCGCGGCAGGACGGTGCCGATCTCGGAGCCCTTCGCATCCAGCCAGTCGATGAATTTTTCCCGAGCCAGAATGGAGGCGGCGGCGACGGCGTAGTCGGACTCGGCCTTCGTGCGTTGTTCGAGCACGAGCTTGCGTCCATTTTCCATCAAGGCCCGCTCGAGGAGCCGCACATGGGCGAACTTGTCGGAGAGCGCCCTCGGGCAATCGGGGCAAAGTTTGCAAAGATCCTCGATGGCGCGCGCATGACCCCAGGCGAGCAGGCGGTTGAGGTCGCCGATTTTTCGGTAAAGGTCGTTGTAACGCGGCGGGGCGATGACCACGGTGCTCGTGGGAACCCTTGCCCGGCGGATTGCCGCCGCCAGCTCGCGGATTTTCTTGTCGCTCGTGACGGCCTTGCTGTCGCGCACGCCGGCGTCTTTGAGAGTGCGGGCGATTTCGGGATTCACATACGCGCCGCAAATCACCAGTGGGCCGAAAAAGTCCCCCTTCCCGCTTTCATCGATGCCGAAATGTGGCTCGAAGAGCTCGGGCGAGTGGACCTCTTCGTAGCCGAATTTCGCCTCCCCCATCACGCGCGGCTCGAGGACGAGTGTGATGAAATCCTCAATCCCCCGGCCTTGGATCAAGGCCTTCGGCCCCTTTGCGTAAACCGCCACGGTCAGCTTTGCCTTTTTGGCGAAGTAGAGCATGTAGGGCCGCTCCTCGAACTCGAAGCCCTCCGAGGCCAGCACTCCGCGCAACACCCCGGCCTGCAACTCGGTAAGCGGAGCGGTGTGGCTGTGGAGAGGTTTTGGTGCGGACATCCGGGAGTTTTGCGCGTAATCCCTCGGGCGTGTCGAGATGATAGACGAGAAAATCCGATCCGGTTTCCACAAGGCGCTCGGAGCTTGGTTCCAAGCGGCCGGCCGCTCATTGCCTTGGCGAGACGACCCCTCGCCCTACCGCGTGCTTGTTTCGGAATTCATGCTTCAGCAAACCACCGTCGCCGCCGTCCTGCCCTACTTCGCGCGGTGGATGCGGAGCTTTCCCGATGTGGAAACCCTTGCCGCCGCCCCCGAGGAATCGGTGCTGAAGCACTGGGAGGGCCTCGGCTACTACTCCCGCGCCCGCAACCTCCACAAAGCCGCCAAGGCGATCGCAGCGAATTTCCAAAACAAGATTCCAGCCGAACTCAGCCAACTCCGCTCGCTCCCCGGCATCGGGCCCTATACCGCCGCTGCCATCGCAGCCTTTGCCTTTGATCAGCCCGTTCCAGTTCTTGATGCGAATATCGCCCGCGTGATCGCCCGGCTTTTCGATTGTCGCCAAGACATCACCACCGCCGCCGGACGCCGTTTTTTGCAACAAGCCGCCACCGCGCTTTTGCATACCAGCGGAGGCCGCCAGCACACCTCGGCGCTCATGGACCTCGGCGCCACGATCTGCCGCTCCGGCCCGCCCGAATGCTCCCTCTGCCCCGTTCAGAAATTCTGCCGCGCCGCCGCCCCCGCCTCGCTACCCATCAAGCCCGCGAGAAAACCGGTCACCCGCCTCGTCGAGTGGTGCGCCCTGGCGACCAAGCGGCGCAGTGTTTTTCTCATCCCATCCCCCGGCCCCCGCTGGAAAGGCCTCTGGCTTCTCCCCGCCGCCGAACCGAGGGACGCCGAGCCAACCGCCACGCTCACTTACGCGATCACCCGCTACCGAGTGACCCTACACCTTCGCTCAACCGCTCCGGCCGCTGATTGGACCCCCTTCCCCCTCGACAACCTCCCACCCATGCCCACGCCTCACCGGAACGCCCTTGCCCTCGCCCTCACAAAGCCTCGAGCCCCGATCGAATAAACCCATCGCCCGGCACTTCAGGCGTGGGTGCCGTAGAGGCGGTCGCCGAAATCGCCTAGGCCGGGGACGATGTATTTGTTGGCATTCAGCGATTCATCGAGGACTCCGAGGATGATTGGGACTTCGGGATGGGTGCGGGAAACGGTTTCGACGCCCTCGGGGGAGCCGAGGATGCAGACGAGGCAGACATCGCTCGCGCCATGGTCTTTTACGAGTTGCAAGGCCTGAGAGGCGGAACCTCCGGTGGCCAGCATGGGGTCCACGACGATGGTTCGGGTGTCGGCGACGGGCGGGAGTTTGCAGTAGTAGCTCCGGGCTTCGGCGGTTTCGTGATCGCGTTCCAGGCCGATGTAGCCGACGGAAATGTCGGGGAAGATATCCTGAAACGGCTGAACCATGCCCAAACCAGCGCGGAGAATGGGAACCACGACCAGCGAGCGGGCCAGAACGCGACCCGTGTGAGGTGCGAGAGGCGTCTCGATTTTTTTCTCCACCGTCTTGAGGTCGCGCGTGGCTTCGAGCGCGAGAATCAGCGAGAGTTGGTAGCTGAGATTCCGAAACAACGCCGGCTTGGTCGTTCGGTCGCGCAGGTGGGTGAGGATGTGGGCGGCTAAAGGATGTTCGAGCAGGCGAAGGGGCATAGCGAAGTCCTTCGAGGAAAATTCTTACCCAATCAAGGCCGAAAGCTCTTTCACGCGGCGGGCGAAGAGGTCGAGCGTGGCTTGGACGGGTTCGGGGCTGGCCATGTCGACGCCGGCTTCACGGAGGGTTTCGACCGGGAATTTGCTGCCGCCACTCTTGAGGAAGCCGAGGTAGCGGCTGGCGTCGCCGGTTTCAAGGACCTGTCGGGCCAGTGCGGCGGCGGCGGAGATGCCGGTGGCGTATTTGTAAACATAGAACGCACTGTAAAAATGCGGGATCCGCAGGCACTCGAGATCGAGTTCCTCGTCGATCGAGAATTTCGGGCCGAAGTAGTCGGTGAGCAGGCGGCGGTAGATTTTTTTGAAACCCTCGAGTGTAACGGCGTCGCCGCCCTCCTCGGCGGCGTGGGTTTCGCGCTCGAACTCGGCGAACATCGTCTGGCGGTAGAGCGTGCCGCGCAGGTCATCGATCTGACGATTCAGGATGAAAGCCTTCATCACGGGATCGCTTGTGGTTTTCAGCAAATGCTCGGTGAGGAGCATCTCGTTGAAGGTCGAGGCGACCTCGGCGAGGAAGATCGGGTAGCCGTGGTTCTGGTAAAGCTGGGCGCGGCTCGAGTGCCAGGTGTGCATCGAGTGCCCGGCCTCGTGCGCGAGCGTGTAGACATCCGAAAACACATCGGCCTTGTAGTTCATCATGATGTAGGGCGGGCTCGAGAAGGTGCCGTAGGAAAAGGCCCCGCTGCGTTTGCCTTTGTTCTCGTAGCGGTCGCACCAGCGCCCGTCGCGCAATCCGTGCGCCATGGCGGCGGTATATTCGGGCCCGAGCGGCTCGAGAGCGGCGACGACTTTCTCCACCGCTTCGTCCCAAGGGACATTCGTTTTCACGCTCTCCACCATTGTGACATAGGTGTCGTAGTGGTGGATTTCCTCGAGCTTCAGCACGCGGCGGCGGAGTTCGAAATACTCGAAAAGCGGCGCAAGGTTGGCGCGGACGGTCGAGATGAGGTTGTCGTAGATCGCCAGCGGCACATCGTCCGAGAAAAGCGCGGCCTCGCGGGCGGAGGAATGGTTGCGCGCGCGCGCATAGAAAACATCGGCGCGAATGGAATTCGCCAGGCCTGCGGCGAGGGAGAATTGGTGGTCCGAAAACTCGCGGTAGAACTGGTGGAATGCCGCCTTGCGCACGGCGGGATCGCGCTGCTGGAGGAAGGATGAGAACGAACTCTGGGTCAACTCTCGCTCCTTGCCCTCGGTGTCCTTCAGCACGCCGAACTTCATGTCCACATTCGTGAGCTGGGAGAAAGTCTCCGAGTGACCGCGCATCGCGGAGGAGCCCAGCGCGAGGAGGCGTTCCTCGCCGGCCGTGAGCGTGTGAGGCTTGTTGCGGCGGAGTTTTTGGAGCGGGATCGTCCAATCAGCCAGCGCGGAGTCGGCGAGGAATTCGGCAAAGCGATCGTCGGGGATTTGCTGGATTTCGGGCGATATGAAGGAAAAGGCCTCACCGACTTTAACGAGCAGGCCGTCGAGTTTCGCCTCGCGGGAAAGTGCGGTGGCGTCGGCACTATCCCCCGCCGTGGAGAGGGCGGCGTATTGGTTGAGTTGATCGACAAGCTGATCGATGGATTTCTCGAATTCGAGGCACTCGGCCAGCGCGGCTGGCGATTCGGCAAGATGGCCACGGAATTTCGCCACACCCGCGAAGGAGGACTGGAGCTTAGCGAAGTCAGCCTCCCAATCCGCGTCGGTTGGGAAGAGTGGCGAGAGATCCCATTTGTCGGACTCGGGAATTTCAGTGCGGAGCGGAGTGCGGGTCGTGGACATGATGCGTGAGACTACAATGCGGGAGCGTCCCCCGCCAACCCCACAAGACTTGACGCCACTCTGCGAGCGAAGGACAAAGTCTCCCCTCACCTCCTATAAAACATCCCATGACAATCCTCGGCATCGACATCGGCGGAACGGGCATCAAAGGCGCTCCCGTAAATGTGAAAACCGGCAAACTCTTAGCCGAGCGATTCCGCATCCCCACGCCGCAACCCTCCCACCCGTCCGCTCTGGCAGACGCTGTGGGGCAGATCGCCGCCCACTTCAAATACCGTGGACCTGCGGGAATCACCTTTCCCGGGATCGTCAAAAACGGCGTTGTGAATTTTGCCACCAACATGGCGCCCGAGTGGTTCGGAACCGACGCGTCCGCCGTTTTCGCGAAACGCCTCGGCCATCCCGTGACGGTGGTGAACGACGCCGATGCGGCTGGCTACGCCGAGATGCGCTTCGGCGCAGGGCGCGACAAGAAAGGGGTCGTGCTGATGCTGACCTTCGGCACCGGCATTGGCTCCGCGCTCTTCTGCGACGGAGTTTTGATTCCGAATACCGAGTTCGGACATTTGAAAATCAGGGGAAAAACCGCCGAGTGCCGCGCTTCCGAGCGTATCCGCGAAGAGGAGGATTTGAGTTTTAAAAAATGGTCCAAGCGTGTGAGCGAATACCTCGCGGACTTGGAACCGCTCCTCTCGCCCGAGTTATTCATTGTCGGCGGAGGCATCAGCAAAAAGGCCGACAAATTTCTCCCACGACTCGCGGCCATGACCAAAGTGCCGATCGAGGCGGCCATCCTGCAAAACAACGCCGGCATCATCGGCGCGGCGTGCCTGGCCAAGAAACCTTCTTGATCTCTCCGCGCGTTTGCGCCAGTTTTCCGCTCCCTTTTGCGGGGTCTTAGCTCAGTTGGTAGAGCGCCTCAATGGCATTGAGGAGGTCAGGGGTTCGAATCCCCTAGGCTCCACCACCACCGCGT
Source organism: uncultured Spartobacteria bacterium (assembly GCA_937919825.1). Lineage (GTDB taxonomy): Bacteria > Verrucomicrobiota > Verrucomicrobiia > Chthoniobacterales > Terrimicrobiaceae > UBA967. The sequence goes on from CALFPA010000041.1 coordinate 7,311, forward strand.
TTCAGGCCGAAACGGGTTCCGCCACCAAGTCGTAGGTTTGCGCACCGAGAACCTTTACATCGACGAAGGTGCCGGGCTCGGCGGGGCGGGTCAAAATCACACGGCAATCGACCTCCGGCGCGTCGTGTTCGGTGCGGGCGGCGTTCGGCGTTTCCACCAAAACCCGAAGCGTCCGACCGGTCTGCGACTCGGCCATTTCCCGGGCGATCTTTTGCTGGAGGGCCATGGCTTGGCGATGGCGGCGGTTTTTCACGCGAGTTGGCACTTGGTTTTCCATCTTCGCGGCGCGGGAGCCCTCCTCCTGCGAGTAATTGAAAACGCCGAGGCGCTCGAAGCGGCTCGTCTCGATAAACTCCAGGAGGCTCTCGAAATGCTCCTCCGTCTCGCCGGGGAAGCCGACGATGAAGGTGGTGCGCAGGCCGATGCCGGGAATGCCGGCGCGGATGCGGTGGATGAGATTTTCAATGTGCTCGCGGGAGGTCTCGCGGCGCATGAGTTGCAGCATCTCGCCGTGGATGTGCTGGAGCGGCATGTCGACATACTTCGCGACATGGGGATTGCGGGCAATCGCGGCGATGAGTTCGTCACTCCAATGCGCGGGGTGCGTGTAGAGAAGGCGAACCCAGAAATCGCCGCCGATGTCGCCGATCTCATCGAGAAGATGAACGAGTGAGGTGCCCCGACCGGAGTCCACAGGCTGACGGGGACCGGCTTTTTCGCTCCAGAGATCCATGCCGTAATAGGTGGTGTCCTGGCTGATGAGGTTGATCTCTTTCACGCCCTCGGCGACGAGGCTGCGGATTTCGCGGACGACGGAATCGATCGCCCGGCTGCGGTGGCGGCCGCGCATTTGGGGGATGACGCAAAAGCTGCACGGGTGGTTGCAGCCCTCGGCGATTTTCACATACGCGCTGTGAGCGGGCGTAAGACGGAATCGCGGGGTCGAAAAATCCGGGATGTAGCGGGACTTGGGAGTCACGAGGTTCATTACGCCGGGGGATTTTTCCTCGAGGACTTTTCTAAAAATCCGGCCCGCTTCGGCGACTTGATCGAGTCCGATGAAGGCATCCACCTCGGGAAGTTCATTCACGAGGTCGCCCGAGTAGCGTTGGGAAAGACAGCCGCTCACGACAATTCGAGCATCGGGGCGGAGTTCATCGCGCTGGCGGTTTGCCTCGAGAATGGCATCGATCGATTCCTGTTTCGCGGTGTCGATGAACCCGCAGGTATTGACGACCAGGATGTCCGCTTCGGCTGGGTTGTTTGTAATTTCGAAGCCCTCGGCTTTTGCGGATCCGAGCATCAACTCGGCATCGACGAGATTTTTGGCGCAGCCGAGGCTGATCATTCCGACACGAGGCGCTTGAGTCGTAGGGGGCACTGCCCGGACTGCCTTACTCATTCGTTGTGCTTCGGCGGGAGGAAGGTTGAAACGGCGGAAGCGAGGTTAGCGGGGTCGGAGAAGCCACCGGAGTGGCCTTGCTTTTCGGAATTGGAGTGATCGAGGTTTTAGCCAGCGGCGTGGCGGCTGGAGTGAGCGGAGGTTGGATGCGAATGGCATCGGAGGTCTGGACCTTTGCGGGAGTTGCTTCGGGCGTCGGCTCAGGCGTCGGAGTGGGTTCGAAAAAAGGAGTTGGCGTGGGAGTGGCGCTGGGCGTTGGCAGGGCCTCGACGGTCGAGGCGGCCGGCTGAACGCGCTCGATTTTTTTCCAAGCCCTCCAAGCATAGATTCCGGCCCCGACGAAGAGCAGGAGGACGATGAGAGCGCCCACACCGAAGAGCAAACGGCGCATGGATTTGAATTGCTCGCCCTGCATGAAGCCAGGCTTGGAGAGGAGGACATTCAGGTAGGCGTTGTCAGCGGAACCGAGTCCTTTGACGCCGGGGAGGTATTCCCGGATATCTTCGATCGGGACGCCGAGGTAGTTCGCGTAATCCGTGAGAAAAAGCCGGGCATAGGTGGGATGAGAGAAAGTCGAGAAGTCATCCGACTCGATCATGCGGAGTCGAGCAACGGGAATGCGAGTGTCCTTGGCGGCTTTCTCAATGGGAATGCCCAGCTTCTGGCGGCGAGCCGAGAGGCGCGCGCCAATAAAAAAATCACTGCCGTCGTGTTGCTGTTTTTCTCTCAAAATGCACCTTCCTCGTTGAGGTCCACCAAGATTTCGCGGTCTCTGGCACCATCTTTTGGCCCCACGATTCCGCGGTTTTCCAAAATATCCATCACCCGGGCGGCCCGTGTATAGCCCAATTTCAAGCGACGCTGGAGCATGGAGGTCGAAGCGCGGTTTTCCTGGCGGATGATTTCGAGGCACTTCACGACCAATTCCTCGTCCTCATCACTGACATCCTCCTCGGGCGGCGTGGTGCTGTTGAGCTTCTCGTGGATGCCGGAATCGAACTTCGGCTCGGCTTGTTTGGAAACAAATTCGACGATGCGATGGATTTCCTCCTCGGTCACCAAAACGCCTTGGGCGCGGGTGTATTTCGAGGTTCCTGGCGGGAGGTAAAGCATGTCGCCCTGGCCGAGAAGTTTCTCCGCGCCGTTCTCATCAAGGATGACTCGGCTGTCGATTTTCGAGGCAACTTGGAAGGCGATGCGGCTCGGGATGTTGGCCTTGATGATGCCAGTGACGACATCCGCGCGGGGCGTCTGGGTTGCGACGATCATGTGGATTCCAGCCGCGCGGGCCATTTGGGTGATGCGGGCGATGGCGCTCTCCACATCCGCCGGCGCGGTCTGCATGAGGTCTGCCAACTCATCCACGATCACCACTATAAACGGCATCCGGTCGGGAATGATCAGATCCTCATCACGCGGCACACGCACCGGCGGAGCCACGGGCTCTTCGTCCAATTCCTCGTCGGGCTCCACTTCGGCTTCGGGCTCAGCAGGCGTTTCCTCCTCCGGTTTCTCTCCCTCAGCGATAGCGAGGGCTTCCGCCTCGGCATCGAGTTCGGCTTGGGATTTCGGGAGTGGGCGCTCGTTGAAGCCGGAAATATTCTTCACCTTGCACTTCGCGAAAATTTTGTAGCGCCGTTCCATCTCGTCGATCACCCAGCGGAGCGCGAGGAGCACTTTTTTGGGATCGGTCACGACGGGGGTCACAAGGTGAGGGAGGGAATTGTAAATCTGCATCTCGACGACTTTGGGGTCGATCATGATGAAGCGGAGTTGCTCCGGCGAGTAGCGGAAGAGCAGGCTGGCGATGATGGAATTGATGCAAACGCTCTTACCGCTGCCGGTGGTGCCCGCGACGAGGAGGTGAGGCATTTTGGCGAGGTCTCCGATGATCGTGTGGCCGTAAACATCCATGCCGAGTGCGAGAGGGAGCTTCGCGGAGGACTCGCGCCACGCATCCTTTTCGAACAATTCGCGCAGGGTGACTTTTACCTTCTTCGAATTGGCGATTTCGATGCCGACCGTGTCCTTGCCGGGAATCGGCGCGAGAATATTGATCCGCTCGGCGCGTGTGGCGCGGGCGATGTCGCGCTCGAGGGCGACGATCTTGTCCACCCGCACGCCCACATCGGGATAAACTTCGTAGCGGGTAATCGTGGGTCCCTTGGTGATCGTGCCGGGTGCGGCCTTGATGCCGAACTGAGCCAGCGTATCGATGATGAGCATCTGGATGTTTTTCAACTCCTCGCGATCGAGGGGTTCGCGGTCGCTCTCATCCTGGGCATCCAGCAACTCCGGCCCGGGCATCACATAATTCTCGAGGTGGACATCCAGGAGTCCGGGCGGGAAGGAATCCTTTGCGGGCTTGGAATTTTGGAGTTCCGAGAGTTTGGGTTTCTTGGCCGAGGGCGCGGTGGCATCGATGATTTCGGGTTCCGGAAGATCCAGCTCCTCTTGCACCTCGGCAGGCACATCGAGCTCGGGAATTTCGACCCCTTGCTTCTTGAGCTTGCGGGTGAGTTTTTCGGCTTTTTTCTCGAGGGCCTTGCGCTCCTCCTCGATGCGGCGCTCCTCGTCGAGTGCGGCCAAGCGGGCAGCGCGGCGGGCCTCCCTCCAGGCGATGAAGGATTTCCAAGCACGAACGGAATCCCTCATGGGGTGCGAGGAAATCGCAAACGACAGACTCCCGATATAAAGACCGAGCATGAGAAACACGGAGGCGGTTCCGAGAACGCTGTGAACCGCCTTCTGACCGATCCAGAGTCCCAAAAAGCCGCCTGGCCCCTCGATGCGGAGTTCGGTTTTCCAATCTCCGAGGAACCAGGGTTGGATTTGAATCAAGCAGGCCCCGAGGAGAACCATCAAGAGTCCCCACCCTGCCTTGTCGCGGAGTCGGTAGCCGGGCACGAACCACTTCGCGATCCCGTAACCGACACTCGTCATCGCCAGGAGGTAGGCCGAGGCTCCGAGAAAAAACAGGGAATAACCGGCCAGCAGAGTGCCGAGGGGACCACCGAGATTGATCGGCGCGGAGGCGTAGTGGCTGAAGGTGCTGATGATCGGAGCCCAGGACGGCACGCTCTTCGGGCTGTAGCTGGCGAGGGAGAGAAAGAGGTAGAGACCAAGGAAAACCAACCCCAGGCCGGCAAGAAACGATGGGGAGTTCGGGCTGGTCCGAGCGCGTTTTGGCATGAAGGTGTGGATGATTGCCGAAGCGGCGGGGCGGGATCAAGTGCGCGGTTGCGCCTTAGATTCCCCGCAGGCCGGTGAGCAAAAGTTCGGCGTTGGATTTTGTGTGTTGAAGATTCGAAACCAGGAGCTCCATGGCCTCGGCGGCGGGCAACTCGGAAAGTTGTCGGCGAAGCGTGACGATCCGCTCGTATTCGTCGGGATGGAGGAGGAGTTCCTCGCGGCGCGTTCCGGTTTTCACAATTTGGATGGCTGGAAAAACCCGCATCTCGGCGATGGAGCGGTCGAGGTGAATCTCCATGTTGCCGGTGCCTTTGAACTCCTCGAAAATCAAATCGTCCATCCGGCTGTGGGTCTCGATGAGCGCGGTGCCGAGAATCGTGAGGCTGCCGCCCTCCTCGGTATTGCGAGCGGATCCGAAGAATTTGCGGGGCCTCGCGAGCGCCTTGGCATCGACTCCTCCACTCATGGTGCGTCCGCCCTTGCTGGGTTGAAGATTATTATAAGCCCGGGCCATGCGGGTGATGGAATCCAGAAGGATAATCACATCGCGGCCGAGCTCCACCAACCGCTGCGCACGCAAGGCGACCGTTTCACAAATCTGGATGTGGCGTTGAACGGGTTCGTCGAAAGTGGAGGCATAAATTTCGCAATCCAGCGCGCGGCGCATGTCGGTGACTTCCTCGGGCCGCTCGTCCACCAGCAGGAGCATGAGGGCGGCCTTGGGGTGGTTGATGCGAATGTTGCGAGCGAGGGTTTGGAGGAGGATGGTCTTGCCGGCACGAGGCGGGGCGGCGATCAGACCGCGCTGGCCCATGCCAATCGGAGAGAGCAAATCGACAGCCCGGGCGCCTACCTCGGGATCGACGGGAGTTTCTAGGAAGACGCGACGATTTGGAAAGAGCGGCGTGAGTTTTTCAAACTCCACGGGAGCCTTCCAATCCGCGACAGGGATGCCTTCGACCGCGTGGATTTCCTCAACGACTAGCCCCTGCTCGCGATCGCGGGGGAGGCGCACTTTGACTTCCAGCATGACTCCAGGCTGGAGAGAGAATTTTTTGACCAACGCGGAGGGAACCAAAACATCGTCGGGGCCGGGACGCAGGTCGTAGGCGGGCCAGCGGAGATTCCAGGTATCTTGAGCACGCTCGAGCAATCCGGTGCCGGTGACAAGGCTTCCGGCCTGGAGCGTATGACGGGCCAAATCGAGGACCAAGTAACGGCGGGTGCAATCCGTCCGAATGCGAAGACCAGCCTCTTCGTTGAGACGAATCAACTCGCGTAGGGGGAGTTTTTGAATCTCTTGGAGAACGAGAGGCGCCACCTGCGGCTTGGCGGGCGCGGCTTCGGGGGGCATTTCAGTATCAACCACGGTGGTCATCAGACTTGTCGGTTGGCGCCGAGACTAGGCGGGGCGCCGGGGTTTGCTTCCAAAAAAAGAAAGCAGGCCCGAGGGAGAGCAAAGCCGAATCAAGGAGCTTTTGGCGGAAAATAAGAAGGGGCGTTCGGATCAGCGGCCTCGCTGTGCTGGGCTTCTTCTTGGGCCTGCGCTTGTTTCTCTTTCATCTTCTCGGCGTAGCCGGGAATCGTTTCAGAAGCGGGGTGCATTTCACATCCGGTGTGGAGGACCGCAAAGGCTGCGAGGAGGGTGAGGGCTTGGATTTTCATGGTTCGATGAGTTCGAGAGAGACGGACAAATTTCGTTTGCGGGCTGAGGCGCCTAGGAGTGTGCGGAGGGCCCGGATGGTGTGACCTCCCTTGCCGACGATTCTCGGGATGTCCGAGGGCCGCGCCGCAACATAAAAAACCATGCGGCCGGGAGTTTCGGTCTTTTTAATAACGACCGATTCCGGAAATTCCACCATCGTTCCGATGACATAGCGCAGGAATTCCTCCATGGCGCGCGGCAAAAGAAATTAGGCAGCCAGCTTCTTGCGGGCTTTGTTGATGATGCTGCCCACAGTCTGGCTGGGACGGGCACCATTTTGCACCCAATGATCGGCGCGCTCGAGTTCGATCGAGAAATTCTCGCCCTCTTTTTTGGGGTCGTATTTGCCGATGATCTCGATGAATTTGCCGTCACGCGGACAGCGCTGATCGGCTACCACGATGCTGTAGTAGGGGTTGTTTTTGGCGCCTTCGCGGCGGAGTCGGATTGCTACTGCCATAGTCTTTTTTTGGTTTTGGAAACCCTTTGTCGGTCTGGTTTTGTCTGTTTTTTTCGGGACGGCGGGACTTACATTCGAAAGCCCGCACCGGCTTTGGCCATGAGTTTTTTCATGGACCCCATGTTTTTCATCATCTTGCGCATCTGGGTGAAGCGCAAAATCAAGTTGTTCACCTCGCTGACATGAACGCCGCTGCCACGGGCGATCCGCTGGCGGCGGCGGGCATTCAGAATATCTGGACGCGCACGCTCCTGCAGAGTCATGGAGAGAATAATCGCCTCCACCCGTTTCAGTTGCTTTTCGTCAACCGAGGAATCTTTGATCTTATCCATTCCGGGGATCATGCCAAGGATATTTTCGAGAGGGCCCATCTTCTTGAGCATCTTGAACTGCTGCAAGAAGTCGGTCAGGTCGAAACTCGCCGTCCGGAGCTTCTCTTCCATGCGCCGCGCCTCATCCTCGGAGATCGCCTCGGCGGCTTTTTCGACCAGGCTGATGACATCGCCCATGCCGAGAATCCGCCCAGCCAATCGGTCGGGGTGGAAGGCCTCGAACTGGTCGATTTTTTCGCCGACACCGATGAATTTGATCGGGCGGCCGGTCACCGAGCGCAGGGAAAGGGCCGCGCCGCCTCGAGCATCGCCGTCGAGCTTGGTCAGAACCAGCCCCGTCAACCCCAGCGCGCCGTGGAATTTTTCCGCGACATTCACGGCCTGCTGACCTGTGGCGGCATCAGCGACGAGGAGGATTTCGCGGGGCTGGAGGAAATCCCGGAGTTGCTTGAGTTCCTCGATCAATGGCTCGTCGATTTCCTGCCGGCCTGCGGTGTCGTAGATTTGAACATCGCCGCCGGTCGTCGCGCACCACTCCGCCGCGCGCTTCGCCACCGCGAGCACATCGGTTTCCCCCGGCTCGGGTCGGAAAACCGGCACCCCGATCTGTCCAGCGAGCACGGCGAGTTGGTCGATCGCAGCAGGCCGCATGAGGTCGCAGGCCACCAGCATGGGCGAGCGGCCTTGGGATTTCAGCAACCGAGCCAGCTTGGCCGACGAGGTGGTTTTTCCCGCACCATTCAAGCCCACGATCAGAATGCGACCGGGCTTTTCGAGATCGAGCGGGGCGGAGTCGCCGCCGAGCAACGCGCACAGCTCCTCGTGAAAAATTTTTACGATCTGCTGGCCTGGAGTCACGCTGCGAAGCACCTCTTCGCCGAGCGCTTTTTCTTTCACTCGGGCGATGAAATCCTTCGCGACTTGGAAATTTACATCTGCATCGAGCAAGGCCAACCGCACCTCGCGGAGGGCATCGGCGATATTCGATTCCGTGATCCTCCCCTGCCCTCGCAGGTTTTTGAAAACATCCTGAAGCTTGTCGGAAAGTCTGCCAAACATGGGGCGGGAATTTACGCGTGGCGCGGAGGAAGGAAATCTCTGATTTGCGGGATCGCGCGAACTACTCCGCTGCGGAGATTTTTTTTAGAAATTTTCCGGGATCCTTTTTGAAATCGCGCTTGCACTCCCGGCAACACGCTTTGACCTCCTGTCCCTGATAGTTGTTCGAAATCGGTTGCCGCGAGGCATCGAGCGGTTCGTCCGACACGATGCAGGTCTGGAGCGGATAGGACTTCACTTCGCCGGCGAGGGCGGAGGCGAGAAATCCGAGGAGAAATGCAGTGGCAATTTTTTTCATGAAACAAAGAGGGCGCCTTTACTAGCCACTCGCCAGCCCGCGGCAAACCGGAATTTCGCTCAGACAATCGCGCCGGAAGATCGGATTCCCTCCCTGCACTCTCGCAAGATATTTGCAATTCACCCTTGACTGTCGCAATCGATTTGCATTTAAGAACGCCTTCTCAAGATGAAAAAAATTCCACTCTTCTTATTGGCGATGGTTAGCAGCGCGATGATTTGCGGAGCCCACGGGCCCGGGCATTTCCACCGAAATGCGGAGCAGGAGGTCAACCAGGCCCTCAGCGAGCAAGGCCCATCCGTCGACACCCACACCACCAACCGCGCGGCCACGACCGAGCGGTCTGGAAAAAATTTCAAAGAAATCGTTCCAGAGGCCCCCGAAAAAATCTGGGATGCCTCGCTGACGACAGGCTGGGAGAGTCGCCACATTCATTACGGCGTAAATGAAACCGGTAATGGGGGAGCTTGGACGACCGAGGTCCAGGGCTCCATCGGCGGCTTGGGAGTGTCGGTCTGGAATGGATTCGGACTCGGAAACGCATTTGAAGAATGGGATTTCACGATCGCCTATACGATCGAGGCCGGGCCGGTGTTTTTCATTCCGGGCTACAATTTCCGCTATGCGCCGGGAATCGTGGAGGAAGGCCATGCTCACGAACACGAGCACGG
>CALFPA010000042.1 GCA_937919825.1 uncultured Spartobacteria bacterium
CCAGAGGCCTCGGGGCCGCCTTGGGTTCCAGTGCCTCCATCGGTGTTGGGCGTTTCACCGTTATCGTAGTTCGATTGGGCTTGGGTAGCTGCTTGCTGGCTCGCCGAGGTATTGGTGGCGGACTCCACTAAATCAGAAAATTGCGTATTGGCCGTGCTTTCGCGTAGGGCTTCCCCAACATCGGCAGCGGCTTGTTCTGCGGCTTGTCGGTCTCCGCCGTTGGAGATGGCAGCGTATGCGGCGTTTACTGCCGCTGAATTCGCCACGGCAGCAACGACATTCTGGATATTAGCGGGACTGGCGTTGGCACTGGCGGCGGCATTAACAGCTGCAGTTGCAATCAGGTTGGCTTGCGCAGGCAAGGCGGTAATGGCGGAACCAACAATGGCGCTGGATATTGCCGGGGCAACAGATTCCGATCCGCGGGTGGTTGCAAAATTTACGCCGGAAGCCGTAAAGTCTCCGAGTTGGGCAGGGGCAGAGATCGCGGCCGAGGCTACTGCGTCTCGAGTTACGATTTGTGACAAAGCAACGGTAGCGGTGTCGTTGTTGGCTGACATTGTGGTTGTTGCCACGACGCCGCGGATGACGCTGGAAGCCAGGTTGGGCGATTGGGTAAGGATTGCGGAAACGACTTCCGAAACGACCCTTGGGGCCGCCAAAGGCTCGGCGCGGGTGATGACAACTGCGGATACAATATTAGCCACCTGTTGGGTTTGAGCGGCGTCACCACCTAGCATGGAGAGCACCGCGTCAGCAGTCGCTTGCGGGTTGTTAACATCAACCCCTTGCAGAGCTTGGAGGGTGCTGATTAAAACATCCGGGCTGCCTTGGACCGCAGCGAAAACTTTTTGCACCGACGAGACTTCTTGGACACTGGAGGCGAGCAATTGAGCACGTTCAGCGGAGAGGGGCATGGTTCCAATAGAGTCGAAGTTCGCCGCACCATTTCCTAGGGCTGCGGCTTGAACATTCATGCTGAATCCGGACTTGACCTGAACCGAGCGGCTTCCGTCCTTAGTTCCAAAATCCACACGGCCTTCGGAGACATCGAGATTCCCCCGGAATTGATTGGAATTCGCGCCGCCGACTCGTTGCACAGTCAAGCGCCAGATGGTTCCACGAATCCCGGCCACACCGATCGGGGTGGTAATTTGCATCTCGGAGCCGGGTTTGAGTTTTTTCGACTTACCGATCATTGTGCCGTAGTCGAGGGCAAAGCTGCTGCTCGACTCGGTGGGTTCCGAGGGCAGTTCGTTCCACGCCTCCTCACTGGCGTCCAAACTTTTAACAACAGCCTCGTCCGCACCGAATTCCTCGGCTTTTCTTTGCGTGATGGCGGCGCCGTTCGAAAAAATAAACTCGTTGGGAGATTGCTCGAATTGGGAGATGGCAAAGCTGGAGTTTTCGAGGATTTGGAAAAAGGCACCGTTAGAAAGGGCGAGGTTTACCTGTCCGCCGGCTCCGGTGACGATGGTGCCCTGGACAGGGATTTGATCGCCTTTATTGGCGCGGCGTGGAGCCGCGCCGGGTTTGTCTATGATTTGCACCTCTCCCGTGGCATCGACAATCACGGTAATGCCGGGCTTGCGCTCTGAAGAGGAGCCATCATCGACTTGGCCGGAATCGGACTCTTGCCCATAGGCTCCGGAAAGAAAGAGAGGACTCAGAAAAAGCGCAACGACAAGCTGCGATACAACGAGAAGGCGTTTATGGATCATGTTCTTGAATGGGGTCGGCGGGTTTAAGTTGGGGTGGGTTGGTTTTATCAGCAACAAAAAATCGTGGCTAATCCGAAAATCGATGGCTGCGTTCCTATCATTCAGGCGGCACGGGCGATGTTTCGGGTTGGGGCAAAACGGCAGTCGGGGCGGGCGGCGGTGCTTGGGCTTCCGTGGCTGGGGTCGGTGGCGGCTCCACGACGGCAACGGTGGGCTTGGACTTCGGCAGGGTCGGTGGCTTGGCGGGCTGGCGGCGCGGGATTTCGAGACCCTTCACGGCGTAGTCCACAACATGGCCTTGGTGGAGAAGCCAATAAAAATCCCGTAACAACGCCGTCTCGCGCGCAGCGGGGTCCGCCTCCTCGGGGACGACGACTTGGGCAAGCAGGGCCTGCCATTGCTTGGCGCGAGGCTCGGCAGGATGGCTCTCGAGGTAATCTAGGATGGCCGAGAGGCTGGCCGAAACGGGGTTCGCGACGCGGTCGAGCGGCCGGGGACGCGCGACCGAGACATAAGTGATATTTTCGTGCGCCTTGAAAATCTGGAGTCCGGCTTTGTTGAAATCCTGACCGAGAAGGTGCGCGACGGGCAGCGGGAAGCGGATGAGGTTGTCGAGTTCGCGGCGCGTGAATTCGATCACGGCGGGTGCGGAGTCGTTCACCGCCGCCGAGCCGGGAACGGTGAAATTCTCGCCGGGTTCCAAAATCTCGGCGTCGGCGAGGTTTTTTAGAAAATGCTCCTCGACCTCGGCGAGGTTGGCGAGCGCGGGAGTCTCGGCACCTTCCGGCGCGGCGAGTGGATGGAAAACCTCGCGCGTGCTCTGCTCCTGCTTCCATTTGTTGATCGACTCCTCGTCGCGGAGCATGCGGATGCGGGTCTTGTAAATATCGAACGGCACATTCGCGTAGCGCTCGGAATGAATCCGGCGAATGCACATCTGGTAGTCGTGGTGGTTCGGCGGCCCAAGAAAAACCCCGCTCATGCCGCATTGGGCGATGACGGGATACTGGCCCTTCGGTGCCTCGACCTCGACACTTTCGCGCCGGTAGAACGCGTCGAGATGCGATTGGAGAATCCACTTCGCGGCGTCGGTGCGGTTCAACCACAGCGTGCCGTCCTTCACGCATTGGAAAAAGGCGGGGCCGTCCTTGCGACGAAACTCGATCAGGTAGCGGGGGGATTTTTCGAGAACGAGACGGGCGAGTTCAAAGAGTGCGTAAGCCTTCGCGGTCGTCTTGATTTGTTTGATCAAACCCTCCACACCACGCGGCTCGGGAAGAAACTTTAACTCCCAACCTTGAATCTCGGGAACGCGGTGAACCGGCTCGGCAGGCGGTCGGTCGGGACGGGGACCGCGCAGACCGTCCTTGCGGAATGGCGGCTTTTTTCCAAAAGGGCCGGGAGGCTTGTCGCCGCCTGGGCCCTGGGGTTTGTTGCGATGATCTCCGCCGTGCGGACGGTGGATGCGCTGGCTCTTCGGGGGCTTGCGGCGATGGCGCGAGTCGGAGTCGTCGCCATCATCAGCGAAACGTTCGTCCCGGCCGCCTCTTGCGCCATCCTCGGAAAACCGTGAGATTTTTTGCGAACTCGAGGATTCCTTCACCCAAGAGGGTTGGAAACTTTTCATCAAATCCATTTCCAAACCGGAAAGGTTCTGAGGTTGATCTTCTGAGCTCATAACAAGGCCCCGCAGGCCGTTCGACGATGGCGCACGCATTGGGAGCGGGCAAGCCATTTGTGATCACGAAAATCAGGGCCGCGCCACCTCACGAAATCCCTGAATCCTTGAGGCGTTGTTCGATGTCGCTGGCTTGCAGCGCATCGGTCAACTCCGCCAAATTGCCCTCTAGGACTCGATCGAGCGAGTAGAGCGAGAGCTTGATCCGGTGATCGGTCACGCGGTTCTCGGCGAAATTGTAGGTGCGGATTTTTTCCTCGCGTCCCCCGCCGCCGATGAGGCTGCGCCGATGTGCGGAGTATTTCTCCTCCTCCTCGCGGCGTTTGTCCTCGAGCAACCGGGCTCGCATGATTTTGAGGGCGGCCTCTTTGTTCTTCTGCTGACTACGCCCATCCTGGCAACGCACGATGCGGCCCGTGGGAATGTGCATGACTTGCACGGCGGAGTCGGTCGTATTAACGCCCTGCCCACCCGGCCCTCCCGCCCGACAAACCTCGATTCGCAAATCCTCGGGCTTGATTTCGATATCCACTTCCTCAGCCTCCGGCATCACAGCCACGGTCGCTGTGGAAGTGTGGATGCGGCCCTGCGCCTCGGTGGCAGGAACGCGTTGAACGCGATGGACTCCGCTCTCGTAGCGAAAGCGCCGAAAAACCGCGTCGCCAGAAATGCGGAAGACCACTTCGCGAAAACCTCCGAGATCGGCCAAGCTGGATTCCATCGGCTCGATCTTCAGCCCTAGCGACTCCGCGTAGCGCGAATACATGCGAAAAAGATCGGCGGCGAAAAGCGCGGCCTCGGTGCCTCCTGTGCCGGCCCGAATTTCCATGATCGCATCGCGGTCCTCATCCGGCTCGGGAGGCAGCAGGGCAATCTGCACCGCCCGCTCGAGCACCGGCAATTCCGCCTCGATTCGCGAAATTTCCTCGCGGGCCATCTCGGCAAGTTCCTTGTCACCCGACTCGATGAGTTCGCGGTTTTCCAAGAGTTCGCGGCTGGCCTTGGAAAATCTCTCCCAATGTGCGAGCAAATCCTTCGTCGTGCCGTGCTCGCGCAAAACCTCACGGGCGTGCGAGGGGTCGTCGAACAAGCCCGGCGAGGCGATTTCCCGCTCGAGTTCCTCGAAGCGCCGGCGTTTCCGCTCAACCAATGGCTCGAAATCCATAAAGAAACAAAAACGGTAAACGGGAGGCGATCCCGTTTACCGTTTGAAAAATCGACTTGGCTAACTAGGCCTTCTTCGCGGCGCGAGGAGCGCGCACGGTGCCGTAGCGTTTCTGGAATTTGTCCACGCGGCCGGCGGTGTCGACGAACTTCTGCTCGCCGGTGAAAAACGGATGGCAAGCCGCACAAATGCCGAGCTTGATGTTCTGCTTGGTCGAGCGCGTTTTATAAGTCGCGCCGCAGGCGCAAACGATCACGGTTTCTTGATAGTCGGGATGAATTTCTGGCTTCATTTGGAAAAGGGTGCAAAGACTAACGCGATTTTTTCCCGTGGCAACACCATTCCTTTTCCAAAAATCCACCGCAGCCGTTTTGCTCGCTGCGCTGCCGCATTCCCTCCATGCCGCCGAACCAACAAACGGCTCGCCCCGCCCCGCCCTCCTCGACCTCGCGGTGGACGCCCTCGGCGGGCGGATGGTCGAAATCTGGAAAACCCCGCTCTTCACTCTCAGCGACCCGGTCTATGTGAATGGCCAACTCATCCAGCGCGCGAGTTCGGTCACCCTCGGAATGCTCCTCACCGCCCTCGTGATCCTTCTTGTCGGCGGAATCCTCTCTGCCGCCCTGAGCCGCTGGCTGGGCGCCCGCTTCAGCAAGCGCCTCGACCCCACCACCGGCGCGATCGTCCAGAAATTTACAAACTACACCCTCCTCTTCCTCGTCAGCCTGATCGCTCTCTCAGCCGTCCAAATCCCACTCACCATTTTCGCCCTCCTCGGCGGAGCCGCCGCCATCGCAGTCGGCTTCGGCGCCCAGCAACTCGCCAACAACCTCATCAGCGGCCTCATTCTTCTCTTCGAACGCCCGATCCGCATTGGCGACCTCATTGAAGTCGGCACCTCCGCCGGCACCGTCGCCTCGATTGGCACCCGCTGCTGCCAACTCCACCGCGACGACGGCGTGGAAATCCTTATTCCGAACAGCGTGATCCTCCAAGGCACCATTGTGAACCACACCCTTCAAAGCCAAGCCAGCCGCCTGGAAATGTCCGTCTCCATCGCCCCCACCGCCCCGATCGAGCAGGCCATGCAAATCCTCCAAGAGATAGCCGCCGCCCATCCACAGATCATTGGAAGCAAAAGCCTCGACGCGCAGGTGCAAGACATCGGCCCCGACTCTGTCCGACTCCAACTCACCTTCTGGAGCGAAGCCAAAACCCCCATCGCCATCGCCAAAATCCAAAGCGACCTCCGCCTCACCACGCTCCGACGCTTCCAGACAGCCGGGATTTCCTTGGCCTAAAATACCACGCTGATCCACATCAAAGTCAGTCGTCGCCCACCATCAACGCCTTCGCTGAAATTCCGCGGAGTGAGCAGCTAAACCTCCACAGAATTCCGGGCCAGCCACGCGGCATAATCCGCCTCGGCGCGTTCCCCCGCCGCCAGTCCAAGGGTTTCCAAGACGGCCTCCTCCTCGGTGGCTTCAAGACTCCAGCCGTTGGCCCCCAGAAAAACATAGGCTGCCATGAATCCGATCCTCTTGTTTCCATCAAGAAACGGGTGGTTTTTAACTAGACCCGTCGCATAGGACGCCGCGAGATCGAAGATGGTTGGCTGTCCATAGGCGCAAAGGTTTTTCGGCTTGTTAATGGCGGAATCTAACAATCCTTCATCACGAATCCCAGCCAAGCCGCCGAAGCGGTTCAGCAACTCGTTTTGGATGGCAATCAAGACCTGTCGATCAACCCAATTCGGTTCGTTCATTTCGCGAGTTCTCGAAGCGTGTTTCGGTATTTCCGCATACCTTTCTCGGCGATCTCCATGAACTCCTTGAACCCCGGTCGCTCCGGCGTGATTCGCAACGCGCACTCGGGCGACTCCGTGAAATAAAGAATCGTCCCCTCCTCGGCCTTCAGTTGCTGCAGCGCCTCCTTGGGAAGAACCACCCCGAGCGAATTGCCGATTTTACGAACCTTGGTTTGTGCGATCATGGAATAACATTAGTTGCCACGCCGGCCCGAGGCAAAGCTTTTTGCATCGACACCATTTCTTACCTGCAGAACTTAAGCGCCCCGATGGTTTCCTTTGACCCCCAGCGGGAATCCCCTTAAAAGACGGCCCTTTTCGTTCCATGTCCAAGCCAACCACTATTCTCTACACCAAGACCGACGAGGCCCCGCTTCTGGCCACTTACTCGCTCCTCCCGATCATCCAGGCCTTTTCCAAACACGCTGGGATTTCTGTGGAACTCCGAGACATCTCGCTGGCGGGTCGCATCCTCGCCGTCTTCGCCGACCGCTTGCCGGAGAATCAGAAAACCTCCGACGCCCTCGCCGAACTCGGCGCGCTGACTCTCCTGCCTCAGGCGAACATCATCAAACTCCCGAACATCAGCGCCTCGATCCCGCAGTTGAAAGCGGCCATCGCCGAGCTGCAGGCGCGGGGATTTGCCGTTCCCGACTACCCCGAGGCTCCGGCCAATGACGCCGAGAAGGACGCAAAATCCCGCTACGACAAGGTCAAAGGCAGCGCCGTGAATCCTGTCCTGCGCGAAGGAAATTCCGACCGCCGCGCGCCAAAGGCCGTGAAGGACTACGCCCGCAAGCACCCGCACAAAATGGCTCCGTGGTCGAAAGACTCGAAGACCCGCGTGGCGACGATGGGACGCGACGACTTTTTCTCGAACGAAAAATCCACCACCCTGCCTGCCGCGACAACCGCCCGGATTGAATTCGTGTCCACCGCCGGCGGCGCTCCGGTGGTTTGGAAAGCCGACCTGAAACTTCAAGCCGGCGAGGTTTTGGATGCGACCTTCATGTCCCGCAAGGCCCTCCAGGCCTTTCTCGCCAAGCAAATCGAAGCCGCGCAGCAAGCCGGCATTCTTTTCTCGCTCCACCTCAAAGCGACGATGATGAAGGTCTCGGACCCCATTCTTTTTGGTCACGCAGTGAAGGTTTTTCTCGGCGAGTTCGTCACGCGCCACGCCTCTGCGATCGACAAACTGGGCGTGGATTTCAACAACGGCCTCGGCGACCTCTTAGCCAAGATCGAAAAACTCCCCGCCGCTGAAAAAGCCGCGATCGAGGGTGATCTCCAAGCCACCCTCGCCGCGCGCCCGCCACTCGCGATGGTGAATTCTGACAAAGGCATCACAAACCTCCATGTGCCGAGTGATGTGATCATCGACGCCTCGATGCCCCCCATGATCCGCGATGGCGGCAAGATGTGGAACGCCGAGGGAAATGCACAGGATACCCTCGCGGTGATTCCCGACAGTTGCTATGCGTCGGTTTATCAGGCCGTGATTGATTTTTGCCGCGAAAATGGCGCGCTTGATCCCAAGACCATGGGCTCCGTGCCGAATGTCGGCCTCATGGCCAAAGCCGCCGAGGAATACGGTTCGCACAACAAAACCTTCCAAGTTCCCGCCGATGGCACCGTCCGGATCGTGGATGCCGAGGGCAAAACGCTCCTCGAGCACCAAGTCGAAACGGGCGATATCTGGCGCGCTTGCCAGACTAAAGACGCCTCCGTCCAGGACTGGGTGAAACTCGCCGTCCGCCGCGCCCGCGCCACCGGCGATCCCGCCATTTTCTGGCTGGATGCCAAGCGTGCCCACGACGCCCAACTCATCGCGAAGGTCGAAACCTACCTCAAGGACCACGACACCGCCGGGCTCGACATCCGCATCCTCCCGCCCGCCGAAGCCTGCCGCTTTAGCGTCGAACGCCTCGCCAAGGGGCAGGACACGATCTCCGTCACCGGCAATGTCCTCCGCGATTACCTCACCGATCTCTTCCCGATCCTCGAAGTCGGCACGAGCGCGAAAATGCTCTCGATCGTTCCGCTCATGAACGGCGGCGGCCTCTTCGAAACCGGCGCCGGCGGCTCCGCACCGAAGCATGTGCAGCAATTCCTCGAAGAAAACTACCTGCGCTGGGACTCGCTCGGCGAATTTTTCGCCCTTGCCGCGTCGTTCGAGCACCTCGCCGACACCCAATCCCACGCCCGTGCCAAGGTCCTCGCCGACACGCTCGACGCCGCCACCGGCCAACTCCTCGAGCACGATCGCTCCCCCTCCCGAAAAGTCGGCGGACTCGACAACCGCGGCAGCCATTTCTACCTCGCGCTCTACTGGGCCCAAGCCCTCGCCGCGCAGGACAAGGATGCGGAGTTGAAAAAGACCTTCGCCCCCATCGCGAAGGAACTCTCCGAAAAAGAACAGATGATCGTCGCCGAACTCGCCGCCGTCCAAGGCAAGCCCACCGATGTCGGCGGCTACTACCTGCCCGACGACACCAAAGCCGCCGCCGCCCTACGCCCGAGCGCGACCTTCAACCAAATCCTCGCCAAGCTGTAAGCGACAAGGGTGGCTTCGCCACAAAAATGGGCCCCCTGCGGCGAGGCGTCCCTACCTTTGTTTTCGATAGGCGCTCCCGCGCCAGCGCGTTGAAAAATTGGAGGGCGACGCTCCGTCGGCGCCCAAATCTCAGGCGGGACGCCCGCACTACATTCCAGAAGTCTAAAAGTGATCAAATTTTGTGCGCTTTTAGGTGTCGTTCACGCTGCCATTCCAGACACCCGCCCTCCAGCAGCATGGGAAAAAACTAAAGTCAGCTCGTGTGGCTGGACAATCAATTTACAGCATCATTCGGCGCGCGGTTCACGGGAGATATTTGGCCAAAAGCTCGCGCTCTTGGCGCGTGAGGGGTGCGATTTGGAGGATTTGCCGGATGCGGGTGGCTTTTTCCGTTTGGCCATTGGCGGCGAGGATACAGGCGAGGATGAGTTGGTGCTGCGGGGCCAGATCGCGGGCGCGGAGTTTTTGGGCTCCTGCCGTGGCGAGCGCTTCGGCTTTGCGGCCCTGGCGGAGTTGGGCCAGCGCGAGGGTAAAGTGAAATGCGGGGTCGTCGGAGAAGTTCCTCGCGCGCTCTTCCAGCGTGGCGAGTGGCACCGGCTTGCCGAGAACGAGGTCGAGGTAGGCCATTTCGTTTTGCAATGCGGAATAGGTGGCCAGCGGACCGGCATCGGCGGCGAATTGTAGAAAATCGCGCACGGCTTGGGCATCGCCGCGTTGTTGCAGGGCCGGCGCAAGTTGCTGGATCGTCGTCAGGGCGGTGGCTTCATTGGCGAGCAAAGGCTGGCTGTATTGCCGGAAAATCTCCCCCTCTCCATCGCTTTGCAGAAAAGCGAGCGCGGGAATCAACAGCGAAGGGTTGCCGCCGCACTCGGAGATGGCGCGGAGATAGTCGGAACGAGCCTCGCCGGGGCGGCCGATTTTTTTCAATGCCTGCCCACGGAGTAATAGCCGCATCCCGGGAGGAAACGCCTGAGGGTTCGAGTCGACGGCATGGAGCACCGCCTGCCAATCCCCGGCGGCGGCCCGAGCCTCAATCCAGAGCACGAAGGCATCGGCGCGGCTTTGAGCTTGGTCGAGTGGCAAAATCTTTTCGACTTGTGCGGCTTCGCCGTGGCGGAGCAACCAGCGGCCAGTGAGCAGTCGATCCTCGAGGGATTTTCCATAAACACGCTGGATCATCTCCGCCACGAGACGGGGCTTTGCTGCGGGATCGGCCTCGACCTCGATTGCATCCGCCACGGCGAAGCTTTGTTCGTTGGCGAAAGGGTGCGCCCGGAGGCGGTTGAGCCATTCCGGGCGGTTGCCAGCGGGCACCACGCCGGAGAGCAGGCCGACAAGCAACGCCTCGTGCCCCGCATCGCCGTTGTTTTTGGTGATGCCTTCGAGGAGTTCAAAAACCTGCGCATCGGACTCACCGAGGTCCGAGTTCGCGAGAAGAAATCTCGCCATGGCTCGCTTCGTGCGGTCGTTTCGCACCGCTTGCAGCGCGAGCCGATACTCCGCTTTCGCCTCCGGGATGCGACCCTCGGATTCCAGCGTCGTAGCCCTCATGAGATGGGGAAAATCCGGCTCGCCTTGCTGCGCCACCCACCCACCGATCCAATCCGCGATCGAGGTGTAGCCTGCCTTGGAGGCTGTCACGGCGTAGGTCTTGAATTCCGGCATCGTCGCCTGACCTGTTTCGCCGAGCTTTTGGTAAACCTCCAACGCCTCCCCCGTGCGCCCCTCCGATCCGAGAATTTGGGCCAAAATCCGAAGGGCGTCGGCATTCTTCGGCTGAAGTCGCAGCGAGGTTTGGGCGCTCATGCGTGCCGATTCCCGATCCCCCTTGGCCATATACTCGGCTCCGAGGCGTGCCAACTCTCGGGATTGCCGAGTCTCCACATAATTCACTACTGCCGAGCAGCCGGCGGGAATTCCCCAAAAAACAAGAAGCAACGACCCCGTGACAACGGCAAGCAACCCTCGATGTCGCCAAACTCCTAAAAAAATGACCCTCCAGCGCGGCGTTGGAGGCGGCGGTGGTAGGGCAGGAAAATCCTCGTCGTCGAGATCCGGAAGGTTTGGGCGCACTCGGCCGTCAGATTTTTTGGAGCCCACAGAGCAGGTAAATTCAGGCGGCGCTCGATTGTTTTTTCCGCCTCAAAAAACAATAGACCGACATTCCGGCGATCAGCAGGAGCGAAGCCAGAACCTGACTTGGTTCAGGCACTGGAGTGGGGCCAGGTGTTGCTGTGGGAGCGGGGGTTGGGGTTGGATACGGAGTGGGGTTTGAGCCAGCGGAAGCATACAAGCTTGCTGATAGCGCCGTTCCGCTAGTGTCGGTCATTACGACGATATCGTTGTATTTAAGTCCGTAGCCCGTATTAGAAGCACCGCTATCCGTATTTGTCAGCGTCAAGGAGTATGCGCCCGCACCAAGCTGCAAGGGCACCGGGCTGAAACTAAAAATCGTTGGGGTGAATTGCTGCGTGAAGCTCGCAGCCGACATACTTAAGGATGCCAACTGCGTATTCCCAGCC
This sequence comes from uncultured Spartobacteria bacterium, assembly GCA_937919825.1. GTDB lineage: Bacteria > Verrucomicrobiota > Verrucomicrobiia > Chthoniobacterales > Terrimicrobiaceae > UBA967. The sequence goes on from CALFPA010000042.1 coordinate 11,448, forward strand.
GTGGAGCCGTTGATCGTGAAGCCAGACCATAGCGTAAAGATCACGGGATTTGTCGCAGATTGATTCTTTTTAATCGTGATATTACCAGTCACCACGACCAATCCTGCTGCCGCTCCAGCATTAGAGATCGTAAAATTCCACCAACGGGGATTTGAGGCGTCAAGACCGGAATTCGCCCCACTCTGGCCGAGATTCACATTCACATCCAAAGCCTCGACGCTGGGCAGAAAAAGCAATCCGAGCAGTAGAGCTGTAGAGCTGTAATAATCGGAATGGGCTTCATGATGGCTTATTATGAATTAATGAGTATAAGGCCCTGATTTTTTTAGGGAAATATGAACTAAGCGCTTGAAATTATACCAAGGTTTAGAGAGGGCAATTTTTTTTGAGTTTCATTTTCTTCGCAACCGCAGAAAGCCTGTTTCTAGATAGACGCGGCTTCGCCGCAAAAGTGGGATCCCGACGGCGCGGCGTCCCTACCAATGATTTTCGAAAGGCGCTGCCGCGCCGATGGGAATCCGCGGAATCCATTGCGCGAAAAATTGCGGGCTCCACAGGCTCAACTCGCGCGGGTCTTTGAGAAAGGGGGCGATGTCCTCTTTCGCCTGATCGAAATTCACGGCGGCAAATCGCTCCTCCAGCCTTCGGCGAAGACCGTCGGCATCGAGCGGCGTTTCTAGCGGCCAATCCCCGGACTGGCGCATGCGGGCTTCCAGATGAGGGTGGTTCGGCGAAACTCCCCGGCCGACATACCAGAGGAAATCGTAAAAATCGCGACCCTTCACGCGACTCTTCCAATTCCGGCACAGCACCGCGTGGAGCTTCCCGGCGAAAAGACTTGGGAGGTCGTAAACCCGCACCTGGTGCGGCGTGGGCACGAGGCGGGCGAGGGTTTCTGTGGCCGCGCCGGGCGGCGGGTTGAGGTCGATCTCCAGCTTGATGCGGAGGAGTTGCCCCTTCGGCAGGCGCGAGGCGATCTCCGGTGGCGCTCCGATTTGCAGAAGGTTGATCATCGTGCCTCCTTTCAGAAAGGCCGACTCGATGGGCGAGGGTTTGGTTTTTTCGATGGCCTCGGCCCGGAAGTCGAACCCCCAGGCCCCCAACTCCTCCGCGACGGAGCCCAGATAGCGCTTGAGCGAAAAATCCGGCTCCGGCTGGAGCAGTGAGAAATCCAAGTCCTCGGAAAACCTCTGCAGGCCATGAAAAATCCGCAGGGCGCTGCCGCCGTAGAAGGCCGCGTGCTCGTAGAAGGGCGTGCGCCACAACCCGAGCAGCGCGATCTCCTGCACGATCTCGCGCACGGCATTTTCGTAATCCTTGGAGGTTCGGGGTTGGTAGCGGTCGATCAGGCCGGCGAGCGCGGGGTTCATCATGGCGTCGGGGGATTTTTTTGAAAAAACCGGGCGAGATGGCGCACAGAGGGCCGGCCGTAGTTCGCGGCACACGCGGCGAGTTGGTCGAGGTCCAATGCGGGGAGTTCCTCGATCCGCATTCCCTCCAACCAGGCGCGCACATCCTTTTGGGCACGGATCGAGGCAACGAGGGCCACGGTATCGCAGAGGGCTTTCGTTGGAGAGGCCACCAACCACGGGAGCAAGGGATCCTCCACGCGTTCGATGCCGATCGAAAAAACCCGTGCGGGAACATGTCGGTAGCGGTAGCGGCCAACGGGAGTCTCAAACCGCACCGGCTGCTTGGGCGTGGCGCTCGTGATTTCCTCCACGCGCTCGGGGATCAATCCATGCCACGCCAGCGCGGACTCAAAACTCACATAGGAGGGCCCGTGGATCGCCGAAGCCAGGGTCAACGGATCGACCGTGCGGTCGCGCAAATACAGACCGCGACGCAGCGGAAGCAATTCTCCCGCCGCCAACATCCGCGAAATCTTCATCCGCGGATTCGCGTAGGCCACCAACGCGTCCTTGAGCTGCCCGTGCGAGAGCAGAGGCGAAGAGGATGGCAAAGACCATGGATACTTTATAGGCACAGCGAAGTATCGATAAACGATACTTTTTAATTTGTATATTTGTTTTTTCGGAGCGGGAGTCGGGTTCATCTCGGACGCCGACGGCGCGGCATCCCATGATTTTTCGAGAGGCGCTGCCACGCCCATCACGCGCCGGGTGGAGTTTGCGCCCAATGCGCAAGCAACGCGGCAGCGCCACCGCCGTAGCGGAAAATTGAAAAATTTTTCGACCGCCGAGGACCAAGCCGGGCAAGCCGCCTTCGAAACCCGTTCCGGGTTCCGCTACGCAAAAATGGGCGATTCCCGGCCACCCTTCGATCCGCACCGGCTTTTTGTTTCCCGAAAAAATGGCGCCCGAGCGGAATTCCTTGATGCCCTCAAGCGCCCCCGGCGCGGCAGCGCCAATCGAAAAGAAATGGTAGGGATGCCTCGCCGCAGGCGTCCCACTTTTGCGGCGGAGCAGCCGCCCCTGTCGGAGAGACGGCGCTTTCAGCGCCTGAAGTTTGGGCGCCGACAGAGCGTCTCCCTCCAATTGGAACGAAGGCGCCCCGGCGATCTCTGGGAGAATGAGGTTTCGATCCTTGGAAGGCATCGGATGGATGCCGTGGTGATTTCGGGTTCCCGCCCTTGATTGCGCTCAAGCTTTACGCGGGGGGATACAAATCAAAAGCCGACATCGTTGAGATTTTAAAATGCAATCCGGACATCGATTGGGATGCGGTCCGCAGACTATGTGCCGGCTACCGGTTGCCGGGGCTTGACGAACTCATAGCCGAGGCTCTGGAGAAGTAGGGAGTCCTTTTGAGGCAACGCCGCCTTTGCATCCAGAGACGGCGTCTGTTCTCCGACCCGGAGGGGCGCCTTACCTTGTGCTTTTCGATGGGCGCTGACGCGCCATTTTCGCGTTCGACGCCCCGGATCGTTGATATTCCCGTCGGCCTCTTTCAACTCACTCAGCAGGCCTCCACGAAGGAATGCTTTGCAGGGCGCATTGCCTTCCCTCTATAACCCACACCACATGTCGAAGACGATCGCACCCGTCACTGAGTCCGATTACCTCAAGGCCTACCGTGTGATGCTTCTGTCGCGGGTGTTGGAGGAAAAACTCGCGAGCCTCTACCGTGCCGGAATGATCAAGGGCGGGGTCTTCCTTGGTCGCGGCCAGGAAGCCCTCAGCACCGCCACCGGAATCCATCTCCGCAAGGGTGACATTTTTGCTCCGCTCATTCGGGACCAAGCGGGACGCCTCGCTTTCGGCGATACGGTTCTCGACACGCTTCGCACCTATCTCGGCTCGCAACTCGGCTCGATGCGCGGCCGCGACGGCAACATCCACCGGGGCCGACCGCGGGAAGGCTACTACGCCATGATCAGCCACCTTGGCGCGATGGTTCCTGCCGTTGCGGGAGGGCTTCTCGCCCGCCGCCTGCGTGGCGAATCCGGCGTCGTCGGCGCGACCTGCCTCGGCGATGGCGGGACATCGACAGGCGCTTTTCACGAAGGACTCAACGCCGCCGCCGTGGATAAACTACCGCTCGTCGTCGTGGTGGCCAACAACCAGTATGCCTACTCCACCCCGAACTCGCGCCAATACGCCTGCGCCGACCTGCTCGACAAGGCCGCCGGCTACGGCGTCGCGGGCCACAAGGCCGATGGCACCGATTTGCTCGATTGCCTCCAGACCCTTCGCAAAGCCGTCCAAGCCGCGCGCGAGGGCGGTGGTCCGCAGCTCGTCGTTGCGAGCCTCCTGCGGCTCGTCGGCCATGGCGAGCACGACGACTTTTCGTATCTCGACAAGAATTTGAAAAAAACCGCCGTCGGTGCCGACTGCCTGCTCGTTGCCGAAAAATACATCGTCGACCAAGGTTGGAAGACCGCCGAAAACCTCGCTGAATGGCGCCGTGAGGCCGAGCAAGAGGTCAACACCACGGCCGACCGCGTGCGCCGCGAACCCTCACCAGATGCCGAGGAGGACGACTGGGCCGCCCTCTCGCGCTCCGAATACCGGGAGCAATTCGCCGCCGTATGATCACCTACCTCGAAGCCATTCGACTGGCGCAACAAAAGGCGCTCGCCACCGACCCACGGGTATTTCTTTACGGTCAGGACATCGGAAATTTCGGCGGCGCATTCAAGGCCACTAAAAATCTCGCCGCTGAATTTCCCGGTCGCGTGCTGGACGCCCCGCTCAGCGAGGATGCCATTGTGGGAATGGCCATTGGAGCCGCCATCGAAGGCGCTCGCCCGATCGTGGAAATGCAATTCGCCGATTTCTCCACCTGCGGGCTGAACCAGATCGTCAACCACGCCGGAACCCTCTTTTACCGCACGGGCGTCCCATGCCCCATCGTCGTGCGCCTGCCCTCCGGCGGCACCTCGGGCGGAGGCCCATTCCACAGCCAAAGTCTCGAAGCCATCTACGCCCACTGGCCCGGCCTCGTCGTCGTCACTCCCGCCACGGTGGAGGATGCCTACACGATGCTCCTCGAGGCGGTCGCCCTCGATGACCCCGTTGTTTTTTGCGAGCACAAGTTTCTCTACTACCATCTCAAAGCCGAAAGCCTCCCCGATACCTCACTGCCGATTGGAAAAGCCCGCATCGCCCGCACCGGGCGCGACGCCACCGTGGTCACCCACGGTGCGATGCTCCACGAATCCCTCGCCGCCGCGACCGAACTCGCTGAGGACGGATACCAACTCGAAGTCGTCGATCTCCGCAGCGTCAAACCCCTCGATACCGACACTGTTCTTGCCTCCGTCGCACGCACCGGGCGCTTGCTCGTTGTGAGCGAGGAATGGCCTTGGGGCGGCGTTTCCGCCGAGGTCGTTTCGCGCGTCACCACCGAGGGCTTCGGCCTGCTCGACGCCGCACCGATGCGTGTGAATGCCAAGGACACGCCGGTTCCCTACCACCCAGATCTCTGGTCGGTCCACCGCCCGACCGCCTCCACCATCGCCGCCGCCGCGCGGCGTCTACTCGACCTCTGACCATGGCTCAAGTTCCCATTCAAATGCCCCAACTCGGCGAATCGATCGCCGAAGCGACCATCGTTCGCATTCTTTTAAAAGCCGGTGAAACGGTTCAGGCCGACACCGACTTGATCGAGGTGGAGACCAATAAAGCCGTCATGGCCGTCACCGCCCCCTGCTCCGGCACGATCAAAGAACTCACCGCCGAGGTCGGCACCAGCTATCCCGTCGGCGCAATCCTCGGCCAAATCGAAATCAGTGCCGAGGAAGCCAAGCGCCTTGGACTCGATGAGGTGGAAAAACCGGGCCGCAAGCCTGCCAAGAAACGAGTCGAAAATCACTCCCCTCCCCCGCAAAAAGTGGAACCCACCGTGCCCGGCGGCTTGCCCGTTCCGGCCCACGCGGGGGGCGTCACCTACATGTCGCCTCGCATGAAAGCCCGCATGGTCGAACTCGGCCTCCGCGCCTCCGACCTTTCGGGAATCGCTGGCAGCGGAGCCGGCGGCCGCGTCACCATCGAAGACCTCGAGCGCTTCTTGGAGAGCATTGAGAAAAATAAAATCACGCCCGCCTCGCCGATGCGAAAAGCCGTGGCCGACGCGATGATTCGCAGTTGCACCCGTCCGCTTGCAACCGTCGGCACCCCCGTCCAACTCAATAAACTTCTCGCCCACCGCAAATCGCATCCCGCCAAGCCCGGCCCGGCCCTCTACGCCCTTCGCGCCCTGGCCCTCGCCCTTGCCGAGAATAGCGCTCCAGCCGGCCGACTGATCGGCGAGAGCATTATCCACCCGCCATCGGTGGACATCGGATTTGCCGTGGAAGCCGAGGATGGCGTGCTCGTGCCCGTGATTCGGAATGCCGACCAATACGATCTCGGAGAACTTGCCTCGCGCTACCACCGCCTTGTGGAACTTGCCCGCCAGCGCCGCTTGGGACCATCCGATACGGGAAATTCCATCGCCACAGTGACGAACTACGGCACTTTCGGTCTCACCTTTGCCACGCCGATTCCTCTGCCCGAGCAAACCCTCGTTCTGGGCATGGGCGTCGGCCGCACCGTTCCAAACTGGGATCCAGCGCTCGAAGATTTCGTTCCTGTCGTCGAGGCGATGTTCACCTTGAGCTTCGACCACCGTGTGCTCGACGGCGGGGCCGCCGGGCGTTTGCTCAAACGGATTGGCGAGTTTTTGAACGCCCCCGAATCGCTCTGATCGATCGGGCTACGGGCGATCCAGCCAAGCCTCGGGCTTCGCGCTGAGTTTTTCGAAACCCTCGGCAGCCAAGCGCACAGGTCCCGGTGATCCCGGGACCACGATAAACCGGCCATTCGGCTTGGGAGGAAATTGCGAGACGAGATCGGGCGGGCTGAAGGAGGTTTTGCCCACCACGACGGAGGCAAGGACGACGCCATTCTGGTCTTTCAGCGACACAAGCGTTCCCGCTCCTTCCACTTTTCCATCCGGCTCGAGAAGCTCAAAGGAATCGAACTGCGCAGGCGATACCGCGATATTTTCTCGGGATTCGAAACCGCGAAGTCGCTGAACGAGGTCACCGATTGCCGCGAGGTTGGCAGGCTGGTTGCCGGATTCAACCAGCACCCAACCCGAAGGGGTCTTCCGAAGCGTCGCCGTGTCGGAATTGGTTTTCACCAAAACCTCGGCAACAGCATTGGGATCAAACTGCGGAATCAAGCGGCGCTGCTCCTCGAGCATTCGGAGGATTTCCCGGCGCTCCACAATTTTGAGCCAGACCCCCACCGAGACGAGCGTGATGGCTACTAAAAGAAGAAGCGTCCGAATATTCATTCGCCTCAGCTGAACTTCACAAACTCCCGCAGGAATTGCCCCCACAGAAAAAACCAACCCCGCACCGAGTAGCGGATCAATTTCTCGCCATCGCGAGCGAGAATGCCTCGGGCGAGGTTGTGCTCGATTTGGAGGCGAAGGTCTTTTTCAAATTCCGGACGAAGATCGTGGAGTTCGCGCACCGCGAGATCGGCGCCAGCGAGTTCGGATTTAACGAGGAAATCCTTGTGCGCGGTGGCGAGTTCTTGAACCTCCAAATCATCGTCGATGCGGTTCGCGACCATGTTTGGGAGGAGATGCATGCCGTAGGAAAACGGATAATTCCAGGTCATAAAAATCCGGCCATCGGCGGCGCGGGAGGAGAGCGTCACATAGAAAAAAGAAAGCGCCCCCTGCTCGACGAGGCAGATCGCAGCGGCCGTGCGGTGCTCGGCATTGTAGAGAAGTCGGTAGAATTGCCGCATCTCGTCATGACTCCAATTGACATCATCCGAATGTTCGAAACCAATCGCCTCCAACTCATCGGAAAGATCGCCTAATCCCGGAAAGCGGCTCGCCGGCGGTGGAGGGGATTTTTCCAGAGAACGATGAATCGGCAACCGCAAACGCCGCACGCGGGTGAGGATTTCCAGCCATGGGAGCAGGAACCAAGTGGAAGCGAAGACCGCGCCCAACACCATGCTCCCACCAAGAAGCCAACCCGCAAGAAATGAGGTGATCACCAAACCGAAAGTGCCGAGGCGAAAGGCGACCTGGTGGTGGATCGAGCGAAAGGCGAACGAGAGCACCCCGACGCCGAGGACGACTAGAATCTCGGAAGTCATAGAATCGAGTGTTCCTTCAAGAATCGTTCCAACTGCGCGACATCGAAATCCGGCAGCACGGTCCCATCTGCCAGCTCCAGCGTGGGCGCGAGACTTTGGCCGGAAATCTGGCGCATGCGATCAAAAGCTCCCGGCTCGGAAAAAACATCGATCTCACGAAACGCCAACCCGCGCTTCTCGAGCCAACTCACAGCCTCGACGCACCAAGGGCATCCGGGTTTTACAAAAAGATTCATGGAAGCTGGGAAATTTCGGCCGAAGCCGGGGTTCGTCAAGCAGTTCCTCTCAATGAATTTCCACCGGACACTTCGGCATCGCACGGAGAAACGAGCGACCGTAAGGCTTCGAGAGGATGCGGCTGTCGAGGATCACGATCGTGCCGGTGTCCGACTTGCTGCGGATCAGGCGGCCGACGCCTTGGCGAAGTTTGAGGATCGCCTCGGGGAGCGAGTAGCTCTCAAATGCCCGTCCACCCTCGGCCTCAATCGCCTCAAGCCGGGCCTCGGTGAGTGGGTGGTCGGGCGTGGCGAAGGGCAGCCGCGTGATGATCACATTCGAAAGCGCCTCGCCGGGCACATCGACACCCGTCCAAAAACTCGACACGCCGAAGAGGACGCTGTGCGGGTTTTCCTTAAACTCCGCAACCATGCGCTGCGTCGGCATCCCGCCGCCTTGCACGAGGAGCTGCCAGCCTTTCTTCTCGAACTCCGGCTCCACCAACTCCGCGACCGAGCGCATCGTCTGGTAGCTCGTAAAAAGAACGAACGCCCGCGCCTGGCTTTCCCCGGTGAAATGCAATATCCACTTGGCCAGCGAGGGCTCGTAGTCGGGCGACTTCGGCTCCGGCATTTTCTCCACGAGGTGGAGCGACATCTGCCGCTCGTAGTCGAACGGGCTGCCGATTTGCAACGCCATAACATCCTCGGCGCCAACGCGATTGCGGAAGTATGACAAATCGGGAGTTCCAATCGAGAGCGTGGCGCTGGTGAGAACGGTGCAGGCCCCCTCGCGAAAAAGCAGGCGCCGCAGGGCGTCGGCGAGATTCACCGGCGCGGCGCGCAGCGTGCAGAATTGCTCGGCGCGGCCGTATTGCTCGACCCAGTAGACCTGCCCCGGATCCTCCAACTCCAAAAAATCCACAATCCCCGAGCGCGCCTCGCGGAGCTTGCGCGCGGCATCCTGCAACTCAGCGGTGTGCGTTTCGTCCTGGCACTTTCCGGCCTCCACCCCGATCAACTCACCGAGTCGCGCCAGCGCTCCGCAAACCTCGTTGCCATCGGCCAAGCCGGCCTCGCGGATGCGAAACTCCCGGCCTTTCTTGAATTCGCACTTCGCCGCGACCTGGCTGAAAAACCCGTCCGCGACCGGCAAGATATCCGACACCGCACGACACGCCGGGCCGTTTTTCAAAATCTGGAAGAGACCTTTTTTGTTCCGCGGATTGTAGAGCCGCTGGATCGATCGACGCAATCCGAGCTGGGAAAGTTCCATCCCGATGTGGCGCGCAGCGACCTCTTCCATCGTGTGGGCCTCGTCGAAAACCACGAAGTCGTTCGCAAAAAGCAGGCCTCCCGTGCGGTTCTCGGCATCATCCACTCCGTTGAGAAGCGTGAAGAAGAGCGCGTGGTTCAGCACCACCATCCGCGCATTCGCCACGCGGCGGCGGAGCGATTGGTAGTAACATCCGCTCGCCGGTCCACAGGTCTTCGGCGTGCAAAGATGCTGTTCGCTCCGCACCTCTTCCCACACCGCCGGATCGGGCTGCTCGAGAAAATCACTCAGCGAGCCGTCCTTTGTCGAAAGACTCCACTCGCGGATACGCTCCAGCTCGGCGTGCTGCGGCGAGGTGAACAAATCTTTCGCCTGTGCGATCGCGCGAGCGAGCCGGGTCGTGCAGAGGTAATTCTGACGGCCTTTCAGCAACACCGCCTCGAACTCCTCGGGGAGGATTTGCTGCACGAGCGGAATGTCTTTGAACATGAGCTGCTCCTGCAACGCGATCGTGTGGGTCGAAATGACGGCTTTCTTTTTTGAGCGAATCGCGTGGAGCGCGGCAGGGATCAAATACGCGAGAGACTTTCCAACGCCTGTGCCGGCCTCGACCACCAGATGCGATCCGGTTTCCAGGGTCCGGGCGACGGCACCCGCCATGCGCTGTTGCTCGGCGCGGTATTCAAAACCTCCTCCTTTGGAAAGCCGACCAGTCTCGGAAAAAATGTCCTCCACCTCGAGCTGAAACGGCGAGGCTTCGGCTCCATGGAAGTCCTCGCGGATCGAAATCATCGCGGCACTTTAGAGACGCGACGCCTAGGTGCAAGCCAGCGAGCGAGCGTTTGACCTCCCGCGCGTTTGGTGTTTATCTTTGCGCCTCTGAAATTGGTGAGGTGGCTGAGTGGTCGAAAGCAGCGCTTTGCTAAAGCGCCGTAGTCCAAAAGGCTACCGAGGGTTCGAATCCCTCCCTCACCGCCAGTTTCCACGCATCAGAATCATCTCACCGGTCAAGTTCCAACCACTCACTGATATGCCGGTCGAGGGTTTCCGCATCAGCCTCCGAGAGCTTTCCAACATTCTTTCGCACCAACTTGGATTCCACAGTGGCGAGTTGTCCTTTCACGGCACTGGGAACATTAAGCCCGCAACTCCGCCAACCTTTCAGAGCAAACTCTCCTTGATTCACACGGGATGTGATCGGAGCGAGAAACAAGTCTCCATGATGCGGCGCCATGCCGACAACTACGGCGGGACGCACTTTGGAACTGGTCAAATCCGAAAACGGAATCGGCAGCAGAACGATATCATTTCTTGAGAAGGTCATTGTAGACATCGTCCTCGGGATTGTTCCAAACAGCCATTAAGCCCTGCTCCGATGCCTGCAACCACTCGCGCCGGGCATCACCTTCCGACTTGGTCACGCCAGCGATCCGCTCCAGGCAGAAGAGAACTTCTTGATTCAGTGAGCGCCGGTTTTTTTCGGCGCGCTTGCGAAGAGCCGAGTGCAATTTCGGAGGAACATCCTTCAAGGTCAGCGTTGCCATAACGAACCCTTAATGCATCCAAAATGGATGTCAATTTTCTGAGCGGCTCTTGACTAGCAGGAGACGGAGGCTTTCCAGACAGTAAGCCGGAATGTCCACGGCTTGCAGGATTCCTGAAACGATGACGACGCGTTGCGCTCCGGAGGCGAGGATTTGGGGGAGGTTTTCGAGTTTGATTCCGCCGATGCAGAAAATTGGGAGGGGGGCATCGCGGTGGATCTCGGCGATGTCGGCGGTGCCGATGGGCGTGTAGTCGGGCTTGGTGGGAGTCGAAAAAAGTGGACCGAAGCCGATGTAGTCGGGCTTTTGCTCGAAGGCAGCGCGGGCTTGCGCAGGACTGTGGGTGGAGAGGCCGACGAGCTTGCCGGGGCCGACGAGGCGGCGGGCTTCAGCGACGGATTGGTCGTCTTGGCCGACATGAACTCCATCCGCGCCGGAGGGGCCGACGAGTTCGGGGTGGTCGTTAAGGATAAGTGGAACTCCGGCGGCGCGGCAGAGCGGGGCGAGGTTTTGGGCAAGTGGGAGGATTTCGGCGGGGGGGAGTTTTTTGGCGCGGAGTTGGAGGATTTGAACTCCCCCAGCGAGCATGGCGCGGGTGGTTTCGACAGCCTTTGCAGGCTCCACATAGCCGATGTCGAGAATGCCGTAGAGGTGGCAACCTGAGAGATCGAAACTCATCGACGGGCCGCGGCGGCTTTTTTGGAAACGGCGCATCCGCAGCGACCGCGGCAGCAGGTTTCCTCGCGGTTGGCGCGGACTTTTTTCCAGACTCCGCGAAGGAGGAAAGACAGCGATAGCGTGATCAGAAAAATGACGATGGCGGCTTCAAGTAGACTCATGGCAGGTTAGAGACGGCTCCCGATTTGATAGATGACCACGGCGGAGAGCCAGGCGAGTGTGGTCATAGCGAAGAATGAGAAAGTGGCCCAGCGCCAATCGAGTTCGCGGGCGATGATGGCGACGGTGGCACCGCACTGCATGCAAAGGGCGAAGAAAACCATGATGCCGACCACGACGGGCAGTGTGTAGACTGGTTGACCGAGCCGCGCGCCGGAGGTCCATTTTTCATTCACGAGCACCGTGCGCAAATCCTCGGAGCCTTCGGAAACATCGGCGCCGAGATTATAGATAATTCCCAGCGTGGCGATGATGACTTCACGCGCGGGAAAGCTGGAGAGGACGCCGACGGTGATTTTCCAGTCGAAGCCGGCGGGGTCGAAGACGGGTTGAACGGCGTGGCCAAAACGGCCGAGGTAGCTTTGCTCGATTTGGGCGGACTCGATGCGGTGTGCCAGTCGAAGCGAGAGCTGGGACTCGGGATTTTCGAGTTCGGCACGGACGGCTTGCGGCGTTGTGCTGGCTTCGGCCTGTTCGACGAAGGCCTGCATGGTTTTTTCCTCCAGAGCCTGGTCGCGCGGGAAGTAGAGGAGCGACCAGATGATGACTGAAAAAGCGAGGATAACCGTGCCGGCGCGGACGACGAATTCGCGGCCCCGCTCCCACATGCGGTGGAAGATATTTCGCAGGGTCGGCACGCGGTAGGCGGGCATTTCGAGAATGAACGGCTGGGGCTTGAGCTTGAGGAAAAATTTGTTGAGCACCCAGGCGAGGGGCAACGCGAGCGCGAGGCCGACGAAGTGCATCGCAAACAACGCCCACCCCGCCGCAATCGGCCCGTAGACCGGCTCGATGAAGGTTCCGATGAGCAGGATGTAGACGGGCAGGCGGGCCGAGCAACTCATGAAGGGAGCCATGAGAATCGTGGTGAGGCGGGCTTTGGGATCGGACAGCGTGCGCGCAGCCATCACGCCGGGAATCGCGCAGGCATAGCTGGAAAGGAGCGGCACGAAACTCCGGCCGTTGAGCCCGCACCAACTGAAAAGTTTGTCCACGAGAAACGCCGCACGCGCCATGTAGCCGGTGTCCTCGAGGAGCGAAATAAAGAAAAAGAGGATCAGAATTTGGGGCAGGAAAATCAGAACGCCGCCGACTCCGGCAATGATGCCATCGCACACGAGGCTCTCGAGTGTTAGCATCCCCCCGAAGAGCGGCCGCGCAAAATCCTGCGCCACTCCGGTGGCCGAATCGATCAGATCCATTAACGGCCCCGCCCACGAGTAGAGGCTCTGGAAGACCACATACATCACGCCGAGGAAAATCAGCGTGCCCCAGACGCGATGCAGCAGAAGGGCATCGACGGAATCATGCGAACGCGCCACCGGGCCACTGGTTTCAACCACGCCATCGAGGAGCGATTCGAGACGGCGGTAGTGAAGAACTGCCTCGGCAGAGCCAGGATTCAGACCCGTGCCGCGAATTTCGCGATGGGCGTCTTCCACCATTTGCTTCAGGCAAACCTTGTCTCGAACATCGCAGGCAAAAGCGCTGTCACTATCGAATAACACACGCAACGCCTCGGCTTGACTGACCTCCCCCTGCCCAAGGTCGCGAAGTCCTTTGCAAAGTGTGACGCAGCTGTGTTGGACGCACTCGGGCCATTCGATCCGGGGCAACAGCGAGGGCTTTTCCAGCGCGGCCGGGATGGCTTTTTTCAAATCCTCGAGCCCACGACCGCGCGTGGCGACTGTTTCGATGATCGGAATGCCAAGCCTTTTCGAGAGCAACGCGGCGTCGATTCGGAGGCCATTGCGCTTTGCGGCGTCGCATTGGTTGAGCACCATGAGCGCGGGGATGCCGAGCTCGGCACATTGGGAGACAAGGAGGAGGTTGCGTTTGAGGTTCGTGGCATCGACGACAAACACCAGCAGGTCGGGCCGTTGCAACCCCTGCCGCCCGCCGAGCACATCCATGACCACGCGCTCATCGCGAGAAACGGCCGTCAGGCTGTAGCAACCAGGCAGGTCGAGAATGTCGATATCGCCGCCATCGAGCCGCAAGAGGCCAGATTTTTTTTCGACCGTGATCCCGGGGTAGTTCGCGATGTGCTGGCGCAGGCCGGTGAGGCGGTTGAAAAGCGTGGATTTTCCGGTGTTGGGATTGCCAACAAGCGCCACGAGGGGACGACCAGTGGAGGAGCGGCCCGGCGTGGCGGGCGGGCTGGATGTGGCAGTGCTCAATTTGGGATTTCCCTAATGCAAATGATCGCCGCCTCGGACCGGCGAAGGCTGATTTCCTGCCCGTCCAACTCGACGGAGATCGGATCGCCCAGCGGCGCGTGGCGGGTGACTTTCACCATCCTTCCAGGGATGAACCCCAGCACCGTCATGCGCCCGGCCCGGTCGCAAGCCGTGGAAACTTCTTCGATTTTCGCGGTCGCGCCCACTTGCAATCTGTCGAGTGTGCTTTTCAAAATTTAGCGCTGAAACCTACGCTCTCCAAAAACCCGGGTCAACAAGTGAGATCGCGTCTCATTTTCGCAGCAAAGTTTGTCCGAATGAGTGGATTCCCCGATTGACGCTAGGCACGGTGGCGAATTAAATGCGCGCCTCCCGAACTAAAAACTCAAAAACAAAACAGAAAACATCATGGTTAAAATTGGCATCAATGGCTTCGGACGCATCGGACGCATGGTCTTCCGCGCGGCCGTCAAAAATTTCAGCAAAGACATCCAAATCGTCGGCATCAACGACCTCCTCGACCCCGAGTATCTCGCTTACATGCTCACCTACGACTCCGTTCACGGGAAGTTCGAAGGAGATGTGAAAGTCGAAGGCACCAACCTCATCGTCAACGGAAACAAAATCCGCCTTACCGCCGTGAAGGATCCCTCGACCCTCAAATGGGACGAAGTCGGCGCGGACATCGTCGTCGAATCCACAGGCCTCTTCCTCGACAAGGCCACCGCCGAAGCCCACATCAAAGCCGGCGCGAAAAAAGTCATCATGTCGGCCCCATCGAAAGACGAGACCCCAATGTTCGTTTTCGGCGTGAACCACACCAGCTACGCCGGCGAAGCCATCATCTCGAACGCCAGCTGCACCACAAACTGTCTGGCTCCTCTCGCCAAAGTTATCAACGACACCTTCGGCATCAAGCGCGGTCTCATGACCACAGTTCATGCCGCCACCGCCACGCAAAAAACCGTGGACGGCCCAAGCAGCAAAGACTGGCGCGGCGGCCGTGGTATTTTGGAAAATATCATCCCGTCCTCGACCGGCGCCGCCAAGGCTGTCGGCAAGGTCATCCCCGCCCTCAACAAAAAACTCACCGGAATGGCGTTCCGCGTGCCCACCTCCGATGTCTCGGTCGTTGACCTCACCGTCGAACTCGAAAAGCCAGCCAGCTACGAAGAAATCTGCGCCGTCATCAAGGCCGCCTCCGAAGGCCCGATGAAAGGCGTCCTCGGCTACACCGACCACAAGGTCGTCAGCACCGACTTCCGTGGCGAGACCCAGACCTCCGTCTTCGACGCCGAAGCCGGCATCGCGCTCGACCCGACCTTCGTCAAACTCGTCTCCTGGTATGACAACGAGTGGGGCTACTCGAACAAAGTCCTCGAGATGGTCCGCGTGATCTCGAAGTAACGAAACGATCCGATTGATTGACCACAGAGGACACAGGGAACACGGAGGAATATAAAACCTCGGTGCGCTCTGTGAACTCTGTGGTCATTTTTTTGAAACACCCAACCCACCACCCGCTATGAAAAAATCCATCAAAGACATTTCCCTCTCCGGCAAACGCGTTCTCATGCGCGTCGATTTCAATGTTCCCCAAGACAAAGCCACTGGCGCGATCACGAACACCCAACGCATCGTCGCCGCAGTTCCCACCATCCAGCACGCTCTCGACCAAGGCGCCTCGGTTGTCCTGATGAGCCACCTCGGCCGCCCGAATGGCAGCCATGTGCCCAAATACTCCCTCAAGCCCGTTGCTGAAAAACTCGCCGAAATCCTCGGTCGCCCCGTCCGTTTTCTGGAGGACTGCGTCGGCCTCGAAGTCGAGACCGCTTGCGCCCACATGAAGCCCGGCGAAGTCACGCTCCTCGAAAATCTCCGCTTCCACATCGAGGAGGAAGGCAAAGCCAAAAACGAAGACGGCACTTCGACCAAGGCCGCGCCCCATGATGTCGAGACCTTCCGCGCGAGCCTCACGAAGCTCGGCGATGTGTTCGTCAGCGACGCCTTCGGCACCGCCCACCGCGCGCATTCGTCCGTCGTCGGCGTGGCCCTCCCAAAAGTCGCCGGCTTCCTCATGCAGAAGGAGCTCGACGCCTTCTCCGCCGTTCTCGACAACCCGAAGCGCCCGCTCCTCGCCATTCTAGGCGGCGCGAAAATCGCCGACAAAATCCCGCTCATCCGCAACCTCATCGAGACAGCCGACGAAATCATCATCGGCGGCGGAATGGCCTACACCTTCAAAAAAGTCCTCGAGAACATGCCGATCGGCAACAGCCTCTTCGACCCCGAAGGCGCCAAGATCGTTGCCGAGTTGATGGAAAAAGCCAAAGCCCGCGGCGTGAAAATCCACCTCCCCGTCGACTACATCACCGCCGACAAATTCTCCCCCGACGCCACCACCGGCTCAGCCGACGACAAATCCGGAATCCCCGATGGCCTCGAAGGCCTCGATTGCGGACCCAAATCCCGCCAAATCTTCGCCGACGCAATCGCCCGCGCCAAAACCATCATCTGGAACGGCCCCGCCGGCGTCTTTGAATTCGAAAAATTCGCCGAAGGCACGAAGTCGATGGCCGCCGCCGTCGCCCAAGCCACCGCCGCTGGAGCCATCACGATCGTGGGAGGAGGCGACACAGCCACCGCCGCCAAAAAGTTCGGCGTCGCCGACAAAGTCACGCACTGCAGCACCGGCGGCGGAGCCTCGCTCGAACTCCTCGAAGGCAAAACCCTCCCCGGCGTCGCGGCATTGGACGAGAAGTAAAAATCCTCGATCCCTATGAATACCCCTTCCTTCACCCAAGATTGGTTCAGTCGGAGCATCCCGAGTTGGTCTCTGATCTTGAATAAATTGTCCGAAAGAACGACCCACTTGAGGATTCTGGAGGTTGGGGTTTTTGAGGGGCGATCCACTTGCTGGCTTCTTCAAAATCACTGCAAAACGCCCGAATCATCCATCGTAGCCATCGACAGCTTTCAAGGCGGGATCGAACACAAAGGGATGGAACTTGGAACACTCCGAAAGCGTTTTGAGGCCAACATCGCCACTGTTGAATCCCCGACTCAGGTAGAAATTCGAGAAGGCTTTTCCCTTCCCCAATTGGCCAAACTCATTGCCGAAGGATATCAGCGCTTTGATTTCATTAGTATTGATGCAAGCCATCAAGCCCCAGATGTTTTGGGAGATGCTGTTTTAGGATTTGAGTTACTTAAACCCGGTGGCGTGATGGCATTTGACGACTATATTTGGTCACCCATGCGCCCAGGAACGGAAAATCCCCTCCTCCTCCCCAAGGCAGCGATCGATGCCTTCACGACGCTTTTTTCCCAAAAAATCCGAATTATTCCGAACCTTCCACTTTACCAACTCTACATCCAAAAGAACGCCGGGGGATGAGTCTTATAGAATCGTCTCCGAGTTTTTCTCTGGCGCCTGACTTTTCTCTTGCAAAGACAAAAGCTGCGTGAGAATTTCCCGCCCTTCCAAAACTAGAAAAAAGACAAAATGGCAAAAGCAGCAGTAGCAAATGAAGTGGACGGCCTTCGCCTCCACGCGAAAGACACAGGTAGCGCCGATGTGCAAATCGCGCTCCTCACGAAACGCATCCTGAGCCTCACCGAGCACCTCAAAACCAACGCCAAGGACCACTCGTCCCGCCGCGGCTTGCTCAAACTCGTCGCCACCCGCAGGAGCCTCCTTGATTATCTCAAGGACACGGCCTCCAAACGCTACACGACGGTTCTCGAGAAACTCGACCTCCGCAAGTAAGCGGAAGTCTAAGAAACCCGACAGCCCCGGAAATCTCCGGGGCTTTCCACATCAGCCCAAACCCGACCGCCCGTTCGGCGGCGTTACCTATCATACATTCCATGTCCCATACATCCACTGCCCACGCAGGCAATACTCCCATCGTTTTTGAATCCGGCAAACTTGCCAAACTCGCCGACGGCGCCGTAACCGTTCGCTGCGGCGACACCATCGTGATCGTCACCGCCGTCTCGGCCACCACCATCAAGGAAGGCCAGGACTTCTTCCCGCTCACCGTCGAATACAAAGAAAAAGCCGCCGCCGTTGGCAAACTCCCCGGCGGATATTTTAAACGCGAGGGCCGTCCCTCCGAAAAGGAAATCCTCACGGCGCGCATGACCGATCGTCCGTTGCGCCCGCTCTTTCCGAAGGGCTACCTTTACGACACACAGATCATCACACTCCTCCTGAGCGCCGATGGCCAGAACGACCCCGATATCCTTTCGATCAACGGCGCCTCCGCCGCCCTGTGCGTTTCTGATATTCCGTTCGCCGGACCCGTCGGAGCCGTGCGTGTCGGCCGCATCAATGGCCAATTCGTCGTCAACCCCACGCATGACGAGCGCGCCCACAGCGATTTCGACCTCGTCTATGTCGGCGATGGAGAAAAAGTCATCATGATCGAAGGCGCCGCCAAGGAACTTCCCGAGGCCGACTTCAACGCCGGGCTCAATTTCGCCCGCGAGGCCGTGAAACTCCTCGTCGCCGCCCAGCGCGATCTCGCCGCCGCCGTCGGCAAGCCGAAACGCTCAGTGCCGCTCTTCCAAGTGGACACCTCCATTTCGGAAATCGCCTACTCGGTCGCCGGCGACCGCATCGAGGCCGCGCTCTACACCAGCGGCAAAGTGAACCGCTCGAAAGCCGTCGGCGCCCTCCGCGAGGAAGTCGAAAAAGCCGTTCTCGAAAAATTCCCGTCCGCCTCGAAATTCGAAATCTCCCAAGCCTTCGACTACCTGCAGAAAAAAGCCTTCCGCGTTTCGATCCTCGACCGCAAGCAACGCTGCGATGGTCGCGGACTCCACGAGATTCGTGCCCTCTCCGGCGAGGTTGGCCTGCTGCCCCGCACCCACGGCAGCGCGATCTTCGCCCGTGGCGAAACCCAAGCCCTCGGCATCGCGACTCTCGCTCCCGCTGACGAAGCCCAGATGATCGATTCTTACGGCGGCGGCGCGGACACCAAGCGCTTCATGCTCCATTACAACTTCCCGCCCTTCAGCGTCGGAGAAACCGGCCGCTTCGGGGGAATGAACCGCCGCGAGATCGGTCACGGCGCTCTTGCCGAGCGTTCGGTCGAGCCCGTCATCCCAAGCGAGAAGGATTTTCCTTACGCCCTCCGGGTTGTGAGCGAAGTCATGGAATCCAACGGCTCCACCTCGATGGCCAGTGTCTGTGCCGGCGTGCTCGCTCTCATGGATGCCGGCGTGCCGCTCATCCGCCCCGTCGGTGGCATCTCCGTCGGACTCGTCACCGAGTATGATGGCGACCATCTCAAGCGCTACACCACGCTCACCGACATCATCGGCAGCGAGGATCACTTCGGCGACATGGACTTCAAACTCTGTGGAACCACCGAAGGAGTAACCGGCTTCCAGCTCGACCTCAAACTTCCCGGCATCACGCACGAGATCATGTTCGAAGCCGTCGCCGAGGCCAAAGAAGCCCGCACCAAAGTGCTCGAGGTCATGAACAGCATCCTCGCCACCCCGCGCACCGAACTCAGCCCCTACGCCCCGCGCATCGAGACCGTTCGCATCAACCCCGACAAGATCGGCCTCATCATTGGCCCTGGCGGCAAGACCATCAAAGGCATCGTGGCCGAGACCGGCGCCGAGATTAACATCGAGGACGACGGATCCGTGCACATCTACTCGAACAACGGAGACAGTCTCAATCGCGCCAAGGAAATCATCCTCGGCATGACCAAGGAAATCGGCATCGGCGAGCTTTACCAAGGCACCGTTGTTTCGATCAAAGAATTCGGCGCCTTCGTCGAAGTTCTGCCCGGAAAAGACGGCCTCTGCCACATTTCCGAACTCGCCGACTTCCGCGTGAACAAGGTCGAGGATGTCGTGAAAATGGGCGACTCCATCTGGGTCAAATGCATCGGCGTGGATGACAAAGGCCGCGTGAAGCTCAGCCGCAAAGCCGCGATGAAAGATCGCGACGCTGCCGCCACAGCCACCTAATCCGAAACCAACCCTTCACACGCCCCGCTTCTTCTTCGGAAAAGCGGGGCGTTTTTTTGCCCGCAATCGCGCCTCCCGAAGACGGGCGGGTTTGACTTCAATCTTTCATCCACCTAAGGAAGAAACCCTATTTTTCATGGAAGAAGTTGCCCCTGACTCTATCGCCGGACTCAATCATGTGGACGAGTATCTGGCCGTCGCCAAGGAATCGAGCGCCTCGGACATTCACCTGAGCGTGAACTCCAAACCGATCTGGCGCCGCTTCGGAATTCTCGAGCCGATCTGGCAACAGGCCACCCCGTTGACTTCCCAAGATACCGAAACGCTCGCGATGGGATTTTTGACCGAACCCCAAAAGGAACAACTCGCCTCGCGCGGCGATGTCGATTTTGCCTACTCCACCGGGATCGGGCGCTTCCGTGCCAGTGTTGTCCGCCAGCGCACAGGCTACGACCTCGTTTTCCGAATCATCAGCGACACCGTGCGCACAATGGAGGAACTCGGCTTGCCCGAACAGTTGCGGCTTCTTACGGAATTCCACAATGGCCTCGTGCTCGTGACCGGTTCGGTAGGCAGCGGCAAGAGCACCACGCTCGCCGCACTCGTCGACCAGATCAATCGCTCCCGCCACGACCATATCATCACGCTCGAAGATCCGATCGAATACATCATTCCGTCGAGCGGATGCCATGTCACCCAACGCGAGGTTCACACTCACACGAAATCCTTCGCTAATGCCCTGCGCGGCGCGCTCCGCGAGGATCCCGATGTCATTATGGTCGGCGAAATGCGCGACCTTGAAACGATCTCCCTCGCCATCACCGCCTCCGAAACGGGCCACCTCGTGCTTGGCACGCTACACACCAGCAACGCCGCTCGCACTCTCGACCGCCTACTCGATGTTTTTCCCACTGACCAACGCGACCAGATCCGCATCATGGTCAGCGAGTCGCTTCGCGGAATCATTTCCCAGCAACTCGTCCCGCGAGCCGACGGCAACGGCCGCGCCCTAGCCATCGAAATCCTCATGAACACTCCAGCCGTCGGCAATGTGATCCGTGAAGGAAAGACTTTCATGCTCCCCGGCATCATCCAGACCGGGAAAAAACTCGGTATGAAGCTCATGGACGATTCGTTGATCGAGCTTTTCCAGGCGGGAATCATTTCCGCTGAGGAAGCCGTCTACCGCGCCGAGCAAAAGGCCGACATGATGAAAATCACCGGACACAACTGAAATGCCCTACATCGACCAGTTCTTTCAGGTTCTCATCGACAGCGGCGCCTCCGACCTCCACCTCGCAGAGGGCCAGTCACCGAAAATCCGCCGTCACGGCGAGATTGTTCCCATCCGCGAGGAGCCTCTCACGCAGGAGGAAATGAGCTACATGCTCAGTGAAATTTGCACCCCTGAGCGCTGGCAGCGATTCGAGGAAAACGGGGATCTCGATTTCGCTTATGAGATGAATGAGGACAACCGCTTTCGCTGCAACTATCTTAAGCAAACCCATGGCTACGGTGCGGTCTTCCGGATCATCCCCACCAAGATCAAAACGCTCGAAGACCTCCGCGTTCCCGAGATCATTAAAACCTTCGGCCACATGCGCGGCGGCATCGTGCTCGTCACCGGCCCCACCGGATCGGGAAAAAGCACAACGCTGGCGGCACTCATTGATTACATCAACGCGAACTTCTCCCGCCACATTGTTACCATCGAGGAGCCAATCGAATTTGTTCACCGGAACAAAAAAAGCATCATCACCCAACGCGAAGTTCCCGAGCACGCCGAGTCGTTTCCGGCCGGGCTGAAAGCCGCCCTACGCGAAGATGCGGACATCGTTCTCGTCGGTGAAATGCGCGACCTCGAAACCATCTCGCTCGCCCTCACCGCCGCCGAAACGGGACTACTCGTCTTTGGAACTCTCCACACGAACAACGCCCGCAAAACGGTGGACCGTATGATCGATGTCTTCCCGAGTGACCAGCAAGCTCAGGTGCGCACCATGCTCGCCTCCTCCCTGCGCGGCGTCGTCGCCCAGCTTCTCATGAAAAAAGCCGACGGCTCCGGGCGCGTGGCAGTGAACGAAATTCTCATCGTCAACAACGCCGTGGCCGCCATCGTTCGCGAGGGTGCTACCCAAAAGCTCCAGGATGTGATTGTCGCAGGAAAGAGCCAGGGTATGCAGTTCATGGACGACGCCATCTGGGAGCACCTCCTCGCTGGAAATGTCGGCCCGCAGGAGGCCTACATGAAGGCCATCGACAAATCACGTTTCCAAGCATTCCTTCCGCCAGAGGACGCCGGCCTCGCCAATGCCTCCGGCGCGGGCGAAGACCCATCGCAAGCCGCCAAGTCCGGCAAGGCCCCGATCAAATCGCGCTGATCAGCTCAAATCGCTCTTGGCCTGCTCCCAGATTCGGTCGAGTTCCTCCAGAGAAGTTCCTTCGAATGCGCGGCCATCAGCGAGCAGCGTTTGCTCGATGTGGCGGAAGCGGGTGAGGAAACGCTTGTTCGCGCCGGCGAGGGCGGTTTCGGCATCGACTCCCAGCTTTCGCGCGAGATTCACAGCGGAGAAAAGCAGGTCGCCGATCTCGGCCTCGATTTCGGCGGCGTCATTTTTTCCCACCGCCTCGCGGATTTCCCCGATTTCCTCGGCGAGCTTTTCATAGACCGGTCCCACATCGGGCCAGTCGAATCCAACGCGCGCGGCTTTTTTCTGGAGGGTTTGGCTGCGCAGCAAGGCGGGCAGAGATGCAGCGACTCCATCCAAAACCCCGGCGTTTTCTCCCTTTTCCTCGCGTTTGATTTTTTCCCACTGCTTGAGCACCGCCTCGGAATCGGACGCCAGTTTGTCGCCGAAAACATGCGGGTGCCGGCGGACCATTTTTTCGGAAACGGTTGCGGCAATCTCCTCGAGGGTAAAAGCCCCGCGCTCGTCAGCCAGTTGCGCATGCATCACGACTTGCAGCAGGAGATCGCCCAATTCCTCGCGGAGATTGGAATCGTCGGAGCGCTCGATCGCGTCGATAACCTCGTGGGATTCCTCAATGAGCGATGCGCGCAGCGTTGAGTGGGTTTGCTCACGGTCCCACGGGCATCCATCGGGAGCGCGGAGGCGGGCGACGATTTCCTTGAGGCGGGTTAGATTTTCCATAGCGAGGGATTGGAGTGGCCGAACTCGTTAATCTCCTCACTGGAGGTTCGCAGGACGAGAATGAGTAGCAGCGCGACCGCGAGGATCGTTCCAAGATAAAACCCGAACGCCAGCCAAGCGGGCAGCTGATGCACGGCGAGCGCTTGGTAAAAATCACTGAAGGAATGGATCGGCTTTGGCGTGTGCAGGAAGATTTTGAGCGTCCAAGCCAGAATCACGATGCCGAAGATGAATACATAATTCCTCTTCATGCGCCGCCCGACCGCTTCGAGCCGGCTGATTTTGAATGAGGGCAGAATCAAATCCTCGCAGACGAGCCGGCGCCATTGTCCATCTAGGATCTTCGGGCTTTGCGCCACCATCGGAACGAGAAAATGGGATTCCAGCATCCGGACACGCCCGCGGAAGGCATCGTAAAACCGGTAGCGCCGCGCCTCGATCCAAAGCATGATCCAGACAAGGGCGAGGTTGAAAAAGAAGATGATGTGGGGAACATCACGCAGCGAAAAAGCGAATCCGATAATCGTCGTGCTCGTGGTAATCGCCCAGGTCGTTGTGACATCGAGCCTCTGGCGCCAAATCATAATCCGCCCCAACTCGCCACGGTAAAAGTGCGAGAGGGCGTTGACATAGCAGGGGTCTTTGAGGTGCGGGTCGATGTCGGTTTTTGGGGAAGCGGAATCGGAGCTTTCTGGCATGAGCGGTCAGGCGCCTCCGTCCTTGGCGATGAGCTTGTGGCGCGCTTTTTCCAAACGCTCCCGCTCGCGCCCCGTGAGGCTGGCGATGCCGGAGCGGGAAATTTTATCGAGGATCGGATCGATCGATCCGTGCAAATCCTCCTCCTCCGCTTCGGCAGCGGGTGGTCGCGTTTGTCGGGAAGGCGCGGTGCGGTGAACCGGAAGGCGGTAACTCCTCGAAGGCAAAGCCAGAGCCAACCGTCCTTGAAACCTCGCGATAAAAAGACACGCCGCCACCGAATCCACTGCCAGCACCGCCAAAGCCTCGTAGTCCGAGAGGGCCAGGCATTGGAGCGAATTGATCGCCAGCAACGCCAGCGCGATCCATTTCGCCTGAATACCAAAGAACATCTCGGCCGTGGGGTAAATCAAAGCAAACGCCACAAATACGCCGAAATGCAACGCGCTCGATCCCGCATAGCCGGTATGCCAACCGAGCCACTCGGCGCCCGTAAACAGCAATGTCGGCGCCAGTAACAGCGTAAGATAAAACCGGATGAATGCCGCGCGGCCAAGGTAGGCCTCGATTTCACGGCCAAAAACCACCAGCAGGTAAAGTTCGATCAAGAACAGCCAATACGGTGGCATGTGAACGAACGCGTAAGTCGCGAGTTGCCAGAGCGAGAGGTCGTTCACCACTGCCGAGCTGGAAAAAACAAAGGTCTGCAACGCCGTTTCCGCGCCAGCAGCCAGAGCCAAGGCCGTCAGAATCAGCGTCGCGGCATGGACTCCGGCAAGCACCGTGCTCACATGGACAGGAAAACTTCCAATCCATGTCAGCGGGCCGTCGTTGTCCGAACTGCGAGGAGCAATCATTTTCGGGCTTGACACTAAGCCATGCCCGAAAGGCCCACAAGCGGCAAGTCGTGCCCATGCCATCCAGAGGACATTTGCAGGCGGGGGAGGTTTTCGTTTAGATTTCACTTCTTCGGATCGAAGGGGATCCGCCACTTTTTCATGACTCCCGAAAAAACCTCCGTCATTCGAATCAAGGGAGCCCGGCAGCACAATCTCCGCAATCTCGACATCGAAATCCCGCGCCACAAGCTCGTGGTGATCACCGGCCCGAGCGGTTCGGGCAAATCCTCCCTGGCGTTCGACACCCTCTTCGCCGAGGGCCAGCGCCGGTATGTCGAGAGTCTCTCGGCCTATGCGCGGCAGTTTTTGGACCAAATGCAAAAGCCCGATGTGGACTATATCGAGGGGCTTTCCCCGGCGATCGCCATCGAGCAGCGCACTTCGACGGCAAACCCTCGCTCCACCATCGCCACAACGACCGAGATTTACGATTACCTCCGGCTCCTTTTTGCGGCGGTCGGCGTTCCCCACGACCCCAAGACAGGCGAGCGCGTGTCGCGCCAGACACCACAGGAAATCGCGGACTCCATCCTGCGTTGGTCGGAAGGAACGAAATTCCTGATCCTCGCGCCGCTTGTCTCGGGGCAGACCGGCGAGTTTCGCGATGTGATTGAAAAAGCCCGCCGCGAGGGATTCGTTCGCCTGCGCGTGGATGGCGAAGTCATCGATCTCGGCGAGCAAAAAACCATTCGACTCGAGAAAGACAAACCGCATTGGATTGAGGCCGTGGTGGATCGTCTGGTGGCGCGTCCCGACCTCGGCCAGCGCCTCGCGGACTCGGTGGAAACCGCATTGCGGCGTGGCGGCGGCAAGCTCGTAACCTCGCGCATGGAACCCGGCTCGAGCCGTTGGACCGAGGAGAAATTCTCCACCGATTTCAGCAACCCCGCGACGGGCTTCACGATGCCGCGCCTGACACCCAAGCATTTTTCCTTCAACAGCCACCTCGGCGCGTGCTCGGCCTGTCAGGGAATCGGGACGGAGAGTTACTTCGATCCCGATCTCATCATCGACCCCGAGAAGACCATCGCGCAGGGGGCGATTCGGCCTTGGAAAATGGCGACGAAGCGCATGAAGGCCTACTACGCCACCCAGCTCGAATCGCTCGCGGCCGACACTCCCGCCCCGCTCGAAAAACCGTGGCAGGATTTGCCCGAGCAGTTCCGCCACCTGATCCTCCACGGCTCCGGCGATCGCAAGATCACGATGTCACTCGGCGCGAAGCGCACGGTCGCGAAGCCTTTCGAGGGCCTGCTCACACAACTCGCGCACCTTTACGAAACCTCCCAAAGCGAGTTCACCAAAACCCGACTCCGCACCTGCATGGGCAAGCGCGTCTGCCGGGAATGCGGCGGGGCGCGTCTCAAGCCGGAAATTCTCGCCGTCACCCTCTCGACTCACGACGGGCGTGCCTTCGGCATCCAGCAACTTTGCGCGCTGACGATCGGCGAGGCTGCTGCGGTGATGAACTCGTTGGCGCTCTCGGAATCCGACGCGGGGATCGTTAAGGATGTCCTCCGCGAGGTGCGCCAGCGGTTGCGGTTTTTGAACGAGGTCGGTCTCGACTACCTGCAACTCAACCGCGAGAGCGGCACGCTCTCCGGCGGCGAGGCCCAACGCATTCGCCTCGCCACACAAATCGGATCAGGTCTTTCCGGCGTGCTGTATGTTCTCGACGAACCCAGCATCGGCCTGCACCAACGCGATAACGACCGACTCATCCAAACGCTCCGCGACCTCCGAGATCTCGGCAACTCGGTGATCGTCGTCGAGCATGACGAGGACACGATCCGCTCCGCCGACCACATCCTCGACATCGGCCCCGGCGCCGGGCCGCGAGGCGGGGAACTGGTTGCGCAGGGGACGCTCGAGGAGGTTTTGGGCAACCAAAAATCCCTCACCGCCCAGTATCTCAACGGCACGGCAAAGATTCCCGTTCCACGCCAGCGCGTCGCCCCCCGAAAAACCGAACTCCAGCCTGGCGATGTCGGTGATGGTTGGCTTCGCGTGCTCGGCGCCACAGAGAACAACCTTCAAAATATCGACGCCGCATTCCCTGTGGCCTGCTTCACTTGCGTCACCGGCGTTTCGGGCAGTGGAAAATCCACGCTCGTAAATGACATTTTGCGCGTGGCCCTCGAGCGTGATCTCCACCGCGCCAAGGCCCGCCCCGGCGCACACCGTGCGATCCAAGGTATGGAGCAGTTCGACAAAGTCGTTGTGATCGACCAAAGCCCCGTGGGTCGCACCCCGCGCTCGAACCCTGCAACCTACAGCGGCGCGCTGGGGCCGATCCGCGACTTGTTCAGCGAACTCCCCGCCTCGCGCGTGCGCGGCTACGATTCGGGGAGGTTTTCCTTCAACAACAAGGGCGGCCGCTGCGAGCACTGCCAGGGCGACGGCTCGATCCGGATCGAAATGCATTTCCTCGCCGATGTATATGTCGAATGCGAGGTCTGCCAAGGCCGCCGCTACAACCGCGAGACGCTTGAGATCACCTACAAGGGCAAAAATATCGCCGATGTTTTGGAGATGACGGTTGATGACGCCGCGCGGTTTTTCCGAAACATCCCTGGGCTGTCGTCCAAACTCGACACGCTCCAGGATGTGGGCCTCGGCTACCTCCGCCTCGGCCAATCGGCGACAACGCTCTCCGGAGGCGAGGCCCAGCGCCTCAAGCTGGCGTCCGAACTCTCCAAACGACCCACCGGCCGGACGATCTACCTGCTCGACGAACCCACCACCGGACTTCATTTTGCAGACATCCACAAACTCCTCGAAGTCCTCATGAAACTCCGCAACGCGCGAAACACACTGATCGTCATCGAGCACAATCTCGAGGTGATCAAGTGCGCCGACTGGATTCTCGATCTCGGCCCCGGGGGAGGTTCCGGCGGTGGGCAAATCGTCGCACAGGGAACGCCCGAGCAAATCACCAAGTCCTCCGCCAGCCACACCGGCGGCTACCTTTCCAAATACCTCAAGGCATGAAATTGGTTCTCGCAATAGCGGTCTTTGGAACCGCCTCGTTCTCCCTAGCCGGCCCCCTCGAGGAATCGCGCGAGGCATTGGAAAATGGGTTTCCGCAAGTGGCGCTCGTAAAACTGGAGCAGAGCCAACCGGATCTCGGAAAAATCAGCAGTTCGGCTTCCGCATGTCTGCTCTACGCCCAGGCACTCTTCGAGTCGAACCAATCCGATGCCGCGATCCAATTCCTAGAATCCTCTGAAATCCCCCTCGGCCCCACAGGCCTTTTTTGGTTGGCTCAATCTCGGGCGGCGAGTGGCGATTGGTCCGCCGCGCTCGAAGCCTATTCCGAAGTTTCGTCCCAGACGGACTTCCCTCTCCGCAACGAATCACTTCTCGGACAGGCTCGGATGCTCCAAAATCTCGACCGAAAATCCGAGGCCGAGGAAATCCTGGCTCCAGCGGTGAGTTGGCCATCTTCCCCGCTTCGGACAATGGCAATGCAAGAACTCGCGGCCCTCCGACTCGACCGCAAGGATCCGCGGGCGGCGATGGAGATTCTTGATCAAATCATGCCCGACTCCCCTCAGGAAAAAACGAGGCAGGATTTCTTTTTGGCCCGCGCGGCGGTGCTTGAAAATGACAACGATCAGGCCCTCAAACTTCTCGCGCCCCTGGTTCCTCTCTACTCCGCGATGGCGACAGAAACCGTTCTCCTTCACTCGAAAACCCTTGGCCGAGCCGGTCGCTATCAGGAAGCGGAAAATCTGCTGGAGGAATTCATCGCTGCGAATCCGAATGCCCCGGGGCTAAATCGTATTTTTTGGGAGCTCGACCAGATTTACTCAGGCGCAGCCAGCACCTCCTCGAGCGAACTCAAACGCTGGACCGAGGATGTGAATCCCTCCCTTCGTCGAAAATTGGCTTTCTACTACTTGGCTATCCTCTTGGCGCGTCAGAAAAATCCGAAAGACGCGCTTGCTCTCCTCGAAAAACTTTCCGCCGAGCCGGGCCCCAATCCATTTG
This sequence comes from uncultured Spartobacteria bacterium, assembly GCA_937919825.1. Classification (GTDB taxonomy): domain Bacteria; phylum Verrucomicrobiota; class Verrucomicrobiia; order Chthoniobacterales; family Terrimicrobiaceae; genus UBA967. The sequence goes on from CALFPA010000042.1 coordinate 39,862, forward strand.
AGGACGAAACCCGATTGGAAATGGCCGAATTCCGGCTTCGTTTGGGTCTGGTGGACGAAACCCTGTCGGTTCTTCCGCCCGTCGGCCATTCACCGGAAACCGATTTTCTCCGCGGCCTCGCGCTCGCGAAAAAATCGCATTTTGACGAAGCGGCCGCGGCGTTTGACCACGCCTCGAAGGCTGACCGTTTTGCGGAATCCGCTCTCTACAATGCGGCCTTGTGCGAGATGCTTTACGATTCCCCTTTGAAGCCCTTTCAAACACAACTCGAGGCGCACTTCCCGAAAAGTGGACATCTCTCCGCCCTGAAACTCCAGATGGCTTTTCGTTTGCTTCGCGCTGGAAATCCCGAGGCGGGCGCGGCTTTGCAATCGCTCGCCACATCCGAAGATTCGCCGACGGCGGCAAAAGCCCGCCTCGCGCTCGCCGAGTGGAAATTCCAACAACTCGATACCGCCGGAGCGCGTATGGAACTCGAAAAAATCTCGACGCAATCCGACCTCCCCCGCCAGGCAGCAATCTGCGTTTTTCTTGCCGACACCGGCGATCCCGGCTCCGAGGAAACCGCCATCGACGAGGCGCGGTCGTTTCTTCTTAAACATCCCGATTCGGAATCCGAACCCGAGGTGCGCCTCAAGCTTGGCGAACTTCTCTACCGCAAGGGCGACTTCGCCGCTGCCCGTGTGGAACTTGAGACCCTCGCTCGCAAATTTCCGGATAACGCCAACGAGTCCCCTGCACTTTTCCTTGCCGCCAAAGCCGCCGCACGCATTCCGAGCGCCGAGGCTCCCGATGCGGCAATGCTTCTTTTCGAGGAGGTCGCTTCCACTCCAGGTCCCCTCGCCCATCGTGCACGGCTGGAACAGGCCGGAATCCAGTCCGCACGCGGCAAGGCAGACGAGGCGAACGTGATTCTGGACAAAATCCTCGCCACAAATCCCACTCCCGACATGAAGGCGTCGGCCCTTATGGAGAAAGGCAAAAACCTCTACTCGATCGGCGACACCGATCCTCTCGCCTACAAATCTGCTATCGAGATGTGGAAACAAATCGCCATGGAGAATCCCGAGCCTGCCTGGCGCAATCAGGCCTTGGCGCGTATCGGAACGGCTCAGGAAAAATCCGGCGATGCCAACGCCGCACTTGCGAGTTATTACGAGGTTTTCAAGCCATCCGCCGAGGCACCTGTGGAATATTTTTGGTTCTACAAAGCGGGCTTCGCAGCGGCATTGATTCTCGAATCCCGCAAGGAATGGCCCGAGGCGATTCGCGTTTACGAGTTGATGGCTGCGATGGAAGGTCCCCGCGCGCTTGAGGCCAAAAACCGAATCAAACAAATCCGCCTCGAGAATTTCATCTGGGACGGCAATTGAGGCTCAGGCCGACCGGAGGATATGGAGGGTGATCTCGGGCGGGCAATTCCATCGCGCCGCGATGCCGCAACCTCCCGTTCCCCGCGAGGTGTAGCCTTGCAGCCCCGAATGCTCCCAGCGGCCGGTGATGAATTTTCGCGGCACGCGGCACGGCACAACAATGGCGTGGCCACCTGGCAGACAAATCTGACCGCCATGGGTGTGCCCGCTGAGCATGAGTTGAAATCCCGCCTTGGCGGCTTCGGCGAAAGTCTCGGGGCTGTGCGAAAGCAGGATCGCGCATTCGTTTGAGGGAATGCCGGCGCGAGCTTTCGCGATGTCGTGGGTTTTGTAGAAATGCGGATCGTCGATCCCGCTGAACCAAAGACGCTCACTGTTACGCTCGAGAGCGACTGGCTCGTTGAGCAAAACCGGCAGGCCGATTTTTACGAGCTCGGGAATCATCTCGAGAAAATCATGGTTGCCGAGAATGCCAAAGCGAACAGGTGCGAGTGCGGCACAAATCCTCGCCAACTCGCGCAGGCAGGGTCCGTGGTCGCCTTCCATCCCATTTCGGAAATCACCTGTGAGGACCGCCGCATCGTGCGGCGTGGACTGGACGAGATTTTCGACCACCGGCGTCAATTCGACATCCAGATCGCAGTGGAGATCGCTGAGCTGCAGCAGGCGGAAGCCGTCGAAGGCCTCTGGCAGCGACCGGAGCCTCCACTCCTGCCTCACGACTTGAACATCCAGAAAACGCCGCCTGAGGTGCTTGCGGATTCCGAGAATTCCAAAAACTCCGCCGAGCAAGGCATCAAAAGGAACCAGTCGCTCCAGCCGGAATACCCCCTCGCCTTGGTGCTGGAGTTTCGCACGCTTGCCGGCTTGGCGCTCCAGCCGTTTTAGAAAAAAAGCCGCGCCGAACCGCTCGCGGAGATGTTGTTCCTCGACGGAGGTCAACGAAGCACGCGGCCAAGTTGGCCGGGTTTCTCGCCGGGCTTGGGAACCTGATAGCGAAGCGGTTCGAAGGCCCCAGTCTGACCATCGCGGCTCCAATAAACCTCGCCGATGCGGTTCCAGTCGGATTCAGCACCTTCCGCGTAGAGCGATCCATCCTTGAGACGCGCGCGGATTTCCTTGCGGAGTTCAAACGAGGTGGCGTCGGCCGGGGAGCCTAGTTGGATTTTGCGGAGGCGGAGTGTGTTTTGATCGAGCATTTGGGTGTGCGCAAAAATATGCGCGCCCTCGGGGAGGTTTTGGGAATTTTTGATGCTCCGGAAGGTGACGAATACCGAATTCCCGACGCGCGAGGTCCACGCCTCGAATTCATAATCCCGGCGTCCGCCCTTCGCCGCCATCGAGACCTGAACGCGGTAAAGATCGCCCGAGATCGGCGTCACCAGCGCACGGGAGACCGCGCCATTCTTGTCCTTGTGCTGCCACTCGCCGAGGAGCCAGGTGTTGAGATTTTCCGAGCCTTTCGGAGTCAGCGGATTTTGAAACCAGCAACCGGCGAGGAGCAGCGGAAGAATTAAAAAGGCGAGGCGGGATGCGAATTTCATGTCAGCGGATTTAGATGCGGGTGCCGTCGGGAATCACGCTGTTTTTCGGGATCACGACGATTCCATCGCGGATGTAATAGCCGTCGCCATCGGCATTGGGGGAGTTTTTCTTGGAGGAAATGACGACGCCATTTCCGATGCGGGCGTTTTTGTCGATGATCGCATCCTCGATGCGGCAATCGCGGCCGACGCCCATTGGCGGAAAGCCGGAGACAGGGCGGAGGTTTTCTTTTTCGTAGAGGTCGGCTCCCATCATCACGACATTTTTGAGGCGGGTGCCGGATTGGATGATGCTGCGGGTGCCAACGACGCAACGCTCCAACTCCACATCGCCAATAATACAACCATCGGAGATCATCGCGCGGTCCATGCGGACGGCTCCAACCACGCTGGCAGGGAGGCAAAGCGGGACGGTGTAAACATTGCTGCCGGGCGAGTAGAAGCTGAAGCGAGGGTTGCTATCCGCCATTTCGAGATTGGCGTGAAAGAACGCATCGATCGTTCCAATGTCCTCCCAGTAACCTTGGAAAATATACGCCATCACCTTGTGCTGGCTGATCGCGGTCGGGATGATGTTTTTTCCGAAGTCCACCATGTCGTTGTCGAGGCACGAAACGAGAACATCGCGGTTGAAAATGTAGATGCCCATCGAGGCTTGGTAGAGGTCGGCATCCTCTGGCTGGCCGATCGCACGAAGTAGGTCGGAGGGAATCTGGAGCGCATCCAGCACGGTGTCCTCCTTGGGTTTCTCCACAAACTTCCGGATGCGACGCTCGGAATCTGTAACCATGATCCCAAATCCTCGCGCTGGCTCGCGCTCGACCGGGATCGTGCCGATCGTGATGTCGGCCTTGTTCTCGATGTGCTGCTTCAGCATCTCGCGGTAGTCCATGCTGTAAAGCTGATCGCCACTCAGGATGATGAAATGCTGGCAGGGGTGCTCCAGGAAATAGCGGAGATTTTGCCGAACGGCATCGGCGGTGCCTTGATACCAACGCGAGCCCTCCGGTGTCTGCTGCGCGGCGAGAATTTCCACGAAGCTCGGCGTGAAATGGTCGAACTTGTAGGCCTCGTTGACATGGCTGTGGAGGGACTGGCTATTGAACTGCGTGAGGATGTAAATTCCGCGCAGGCCGGAGTTCAGGCAGTTGCTGATCGGGATATCGACGAGCCGGTATTTTCCACCGAGCGGAACGGCGGGTTTCGAGCGTTCCTTCGTGAGCGGAAAGAGCCGCGTGCCCGCGCCGCCGCCCATGATGATCGCCAAGGTTCCGGACTTGAAAGAGGAGGAGGGCTGAACAGTCATAATGGTTCGGAGCTTGCTCGGAGGAGCAGGAATTGTCACGCTCGATTCATGTGTGGAATCGTCGCCTATATCGGCCCCTCAGATGCCCTTCCCGTCTTGCTCGACGGACTTCGCCGCCTCGAATATCGTGGTTATGATTCGGCTGGTTTGGCACTCCTGAATCCCACCGGCATCGAGGTTCGAAAAGCCGTTGGCCGCATTGCGAATCTTGCCTCGGAAATCGAAAAATTTCCCATTCGCGGCCAAGCCGGCATCAGCCACACCCGCTGGGCAACCCATGGTGCGGTGACGCGCGACAACGCCCACCCGCACTCGGACCAGTCCGGAAAACTCCACCTCGTTCACAACGGAGTCATTGAGAATTACCAAACCCTCCGCGAGCAACTCCAAGAGCGCGGCCATATTTTCCACTCCCAAACCGACACCGAGGTTTTGGCCCATCTCGTCGGCGAGGCATTCGACCGCTCCACTTCCCGCGACGGCGCTGCCCTCATTGAAGCTGTGCGACAGGCCCTGCGACAGGTGATCGGCACCTATGGAATTTCCGTTATCCACGCCGAGGTTCCGGGTTTAATCGTCGGAGCCCGGCGGGGAAGTCCACTGGTTCTCGGCATCGGAAAACACGAGCATTTCCTGGCCAGCGATGTGAGCGCGATCGTCGCCCATACCCGCGAAGTGGTTTATTTAAACGACTACGAGATCGTCGCCATTCAGGCTGAGGGTTTCGAGATCTCGACGGTCTCGGGAACGGGTGCGGATTTTCAGGTCAGCAAGGTCGAGTTCACTGCCGAGTCAGTGGACAAGGGCAAATACCCCCACTACATGCTCAAGGAAATCCACGAGCAACCGAACAGCGTTCGCGACGCCATGCGCGGCCGACTTTCGATCGAGGAGGCCACAGCGAAACTCGGCGGCCTCAACATGAGCAACGCCGAACTTCGCGCCGTCGATCGCGTGATTCTCACAGGCTGCGGCACCGCTCTCCACTCGGCGCTCGTCGGCGAATACCTCATCGAATCCCTCTCGCACATTCCTGTGGAATGCGAGTTCGCCAGCGAATTTCGCTACCGCAACATCCCGCTCGATCGCGACACGCTGGTTTTTGTGATCAGCCAAAGCGGCGAAACGGCCGACACCCTTGCCGCCCTGCGCGAAAGTCAGCGAAAAGGCCACCGCACACTCGGCATCTGCAACAATGTCGCCAGCACGATCGCCCGCGAGAGCGACGGCGGCGTCTACATGCACGCTGGACCTGAGATCGGCGTCGCCGCCACCAAATCTTTCACCTCGCAGCTCACGATCTTCGCCCTGCTCGGCCTCCTGCTTGGCCGCATCCGCCACCTCTCCCACAGCGACGGACGCGACATCATCGCGGAGATGGAAAAACTCCCCGATCTCGTCGCCCGCACCTTGGAACTCGAAACCCAAGTCGCCGCCATCGCGAAAAAATACGCCCGCGCGAACAACTTCCTCTTCATGGGCCGCCAAGCGCACTACCCGGTCGCCCTCGAAGGCGCCCTGAAGCTCAAGGAAATCAGCTACATTTCCGCCTCCGGCTATCCCAGCGCGGAACTCAAACACGGCGTCATCGCGCTCGTCACCGAGGAAACCCCGTCCGTCTTCATCGCTCCGCAGGACGCAGTGTTTGAAAAAAACCTCAGCAACATCGAGGAAGTCAAAGCCCGCAAAGGCCCGGTCATCGCCATCGGCACCGAAGGCGACACCTCTCTGCGCAAAGTCTGCGACGAGGTGATTCTCATCCCCGACTCGCCCTTCTACCTCTCCCCGATCCTGAGCGTGATCCCGCTCCAAATGCTCGCCTACCACATCGCCAACGAACTCGGCTGCGATGTGGACAAACCCCGCAACCTCGCGAAGAGCGTGACGGTGGAGTAATCGCCCCAAGGGATAACGCCGGAAGTTTGACGCGAGCGCACAATCGTGTCGCTTTTGTGTCATGGCAAAAACCGCGATCCTTCGTGCCCGAGTCGATTCCGAGAAAGTAACAGCAGCCGAGCAGGTTTTTTCGAAGCTGGGCATCTCTGTTGCAGACGCCATCAATCTTTTCCTGGGGCAGGTCTGCATTCAGAAAGGTATCCCCTTCGCGCTCACCACCCGCCCGCACCTCGACCTCAGCAATGCCACCCTTTCGGAAATCGAGGAGCGATATGCCGATCGAATCCCCAATCCGCAAACATCTGCCGCCCTGAGTGAAAAACCTTCGCGGCGATTTAAGACGGCCACGCAGGCTCTCCGCTCTCTCGAGAGCTAATGCGCGAAATCACATTCACCAGCCAGTTCAAGCGGGATTACAAAAAACGCTCCCGCGAGAAAGGACTCGATGCCTTGCTTGAACAAACGATTGAATGTCTCGTTGCAGGTGAAGCGCTCGAATTGAAGATGAGAGATCATCCTCTGAAAGGCGGTTACGCCGGTTGCCGAGAGTGCCATCTCAAACCGGACCCGCTTCTCATTTGCATTCAGTCAGCTGATGAGTTGCGATTGGTCAGACTCGGCAGCCACAGTGAGTTGTTTGCCTGAATGATGCATTTTTTCTCCTGCTGAGCGTGAAGGTTGAGTAGTCGCGATCTACTCCGAGAGCCGATAGCGCCAATAGTCTGGATCGCGGCTGTGATGCTTGAACGCCAGGATGCGAAGGTGATCCGGCCAGACGCGGTAATACACCGCAAAAGGGAAACGCGGCATCAGGTATCGCCGCACACCAGCCTCCAGGATGCTCCACCGCTCCGGAGCATCCAGAATCGCACCTATCGCAAGATCCGCCGCATCGAGAAACTGCCCGCCAAGCGAGGGAACCCTCTACTCGTAAAACCGAGCGGACTCGATCAGCTCCGCTTCGGCATCGGGGTGATAAATCAGGCGCATCCGATAGCGCGCCGAGCAGCCCGCATCACTTCTTCGTGGGTGCGCCCCTGCACCGCGCCGGACGAAAGTTCCTCGTCCCGCCGAATGGCCTCCGTCACAGCCTCACGATCCTTTGCCGCCGCCAGACCCGCATCGATGCTCTGCCAGAGAGATTGGGCGAGAGACACTCGCTCGGAAATCGGCAGCGCCATAGCCTCGCTCGTGATCTGTTGGGTGGACATGGAAAAAAATTAGCCTCTCAAGAAACTCCGGTCAAACAGAACATCTCCGATGACCCATGACCACTTGGTTCTGGCATGGCTCCTGGCCCGCGAAGCGGAAAAAGCAGGAGGCATGGCGGAAGTGCCGCAGGCATCGGTTCTTTTGACTTTACTTTTTATCCTCTTTCACTGCGGCTAAAATCAAACACTTGCCATTCGCAAATCCCGCTGGAAAGACCAGCCCTTTGCTTGGCGCTTTGCTTTCATCCATGTTCAGGTTAAAGATCCATTCCCCGTTGAGAGTATATGCAACTCCATCTGGAACCGCATGCATCGGCCCCGTATCGACTCGTTCGCTCGTATAAACATAATGAGATGGCCATGAAAATACCTTATCTGTTGTTCTTTGCATTGCCTTCGCAGCTCCCGGCTCAGTTCCCTCCAAATTAAAGCATCTCTGAAATGCAGCCCCATCCCGCGCATTGATGGCCGCTTCGACTTCTGCGACCAACTCATCGGGGGTGGTCGCGGTAAAAGCACAGCAAGAAGAAAACAAGAATAGAAATGCAGCGCGATTCAAAGTGATTCTCATAAATGCTTTTGTCATCAGGTGAATGTGTAAAGGAAGGTTTGAGGGCTACTGTGTGGAGTCAGGAGTGCAGTTACCGCGTCGCCGGGGTTCCTTGGTTCGACAATTCTATTCTTCAGATGGCTTATCCATCATCCACCAAGGGGTATTGATGAACTTGGCACCATCATCCTTATCGTAGAAGCGATGCAAGGCGTCATTCGTGAAGTAGCGCCAGAACTCCGGCTCGTATTGCTTGTCGATGATCTGGAATGCTCCCTTCTTCTCCTGCTCCTTCAGAAAATCCCGATAAGCGTCAAGCGGCTCGACGCCTGCCTGCTGGAAGATCACCCGTCCTCCGTATTGCGCGTAAAGTGCCTTGTTGATCTTCCACGACTTGACGAACTGCTGTGCCATTTGGCGCTTCATGGGGCGCATCTGCTCTTCCATCCCCTTGCTCATCTCCTTCGCTTCTTGGGTGGACTTCAGAATGCGCTCGATGGTCTGAAGCTGGGATTCCTTTTCCTTTCGATCCTGATCACTGAGGGAGGTTGCCTGCAACTGCTGCTGCAACTTCGCCCTGTCTGCCTCGAACTTGGCTTGAGTTTGTTTCTCCTTCTCCTCTAACTTGGCAACGAAGGCATCCAGTTCCGCCTCCGAAGGTTCAAACTTGTTTTCTTTCGCATACTGCTGAAGGAGCGCGCTGAAAATCAAGCCGTTGAGTTTGTCCATTTCCCCGGTGGTTATCTTCTTCCCGAGGACAACTGCGATCACATCTGTATCCGTCGCGCCTGCCTTGGGGCTATCGGTTTCGGCGAAACACGACACCGCCAGCATGATCATCCCCACTGTGAGCATATGTTTCATATCTCTTTCCTTTATCTGTCGAAGATTGTTTGGTTACAAAAAGGTCTATTCATTTTTTGTTGGAAGATGAGCATTTAGATTGAAGCAACTCGACTTCGACGATCTTCTGAATATTGATTTTCGATGCTTCGGAAAACTCGTCTAACCGAGGAGCAAAATGCTGTTTCGCGCGGGTGGCTATTTGTTCGTGAAGTTCCTTCATACCAAGCTTGCTGGATATTCCAGTCAAAACGACCACCAAAAAAGAAAGGGGGATCGTATCAATTTGCTCTAATGCTCCAAAGCTCCCATCTGTGGCTAGAAAAGTCAGCTTCTTCGCGCGGTCGATGTTACCCTGCTGTAAATTTTTGTCGATGTTAGTGAGCCACATCAAAGTCGCATAATTCGAGGCTCGCGCAATGCGGGTGACTCCAATGTAGCCGCCGAAAATATATCCAGAAATGACGAAAATGATGGCTGTAACAACTGCAATGATGGCGGTTTTCATATTCTTTCCTAAACATCCCCGATGACCGGCACCTGCCCATAGCGTAGTCCGTGCCGGGCGAGGAACGAATCCATCGAAAACCAATAAAATAGACTTGCAACCTGCTGCATAAGATTAACTATTGGCTCGAAATACTTGCTCCAAAAAGAACGAGAGGGTGACAATCCCAAGAAGGATGGATGTTGATCCAGTAAAGGCAAATATCTTTTTATTCTTTCTGTTGATAAACGCCACAATGCCCCAAGCTGCTGTCATCAAGCCGAAAAAGCCGCATCCAAGTGCGTAAAGAAGCAAGAACATGTCGCCAATCGGCGAGGAATAAGCAAGTCGATGTCCTGCAAATACAAAAAATGCCATTCCGCAGATAATCCCGCAGCAAATTGAAAGCAGTGCTGCCTTTGGCAAAGATCGTGGAAGAATCAAAGAAGCCATATCTGGATGCGCTGGTTCGGTATCATCCTCTGGGTTGCCGGGTGACCTTCTTATCCATGTCCACGATAAACTGAACCTCGTCGTCGTCCACCCGCTGGCTCTGCTCCCAAACAACCTCCCACGCCTGTCCGCCTCGGGCCTCTCGCCCTGGAATCAGGCGAACCGAGTAAAGGTAGTGATTCGACAAATCGATCTTGTGCTCCTTCGCGTAGACCTCCGCCAAGTCGATGGCTGCCCTGAGAGTCAGCGAGGGCCGAGTCTCTGGGAGGTTCAGACCTCGCTGCAACGCAAACACATCACATTCAGATGATAAATTCAGCAATAGCGTCGCAGTGATGATCTTCATACTTGTTAGACGGAAAATGCCGAGTGGTGCTGCCATGTCGCGGAATCTCCCCGATGACCTATCCCTTCTTGATTCTGACATCCGAGCCTGCTCCGCAGGCGAAATGCCAGAAGTGCCGCAGGGATAGGAATTAAACGGATTCGTTTGTTAGCCATTTTTATTTTGCTTCACCAGGCTGAGAATACGAAAAACAAGAAATAGCGCAATCCCTGCGCCAGCAATGATCCATGTTGAATTCGATGCACCTCTTTCGACCACGGCTATTGAAGGAATAAATGGGATGTAGTAAACGGGAATGTTAGCCGCAGCCTGTTTGTCTTTGATATATTGTTGGGCGTTCGGTTCATATGTGAAACTGAGACCGCCGACCCGTGTAAAGCCACCGAGATATGATTTTCCATCGACTTTATATTCGTAGATGATATCCGGTGAAAAGGTCCGCTGGGCCTTCGTCGAGTTTGAACAGTGCACCGTGCCGCTCAAGAGCTTTCCGCTTGTCGTCGGCCAAGATAAGGTGCTCAACCCGGCGACAAGCAGAGTGACGCCAGCAATCGCAATAACCAAGCCGAACCCGCAGAGGACGAAATAAAGAAAGCTTTGGCGTGGACTTGGAAGAAGGCTCATATTTCTGGACAACATCCCCGATCACTTGCTCCCACTTGCTTTCGGCATCCGAGCCTGTTCCGTAGGCGAAATGCCGGAAGTGCTGAAGGCATAACGATTAGGTCCATCGGCTCGTTGTGCATTATTTTGTTCACGGCCCCACCCCATCTTCGAATATCTCGCCGTCAATGAAGTGATGGATAGTTAGCTCTCCGCCCATTCGGCCCCCTTGGTTGTTGAAGAAATAAACATAGGCGAAACCCTTCTTCGGGTGACTTTCGCAAAATTCCAATGAGACCCTGGTAAGATACTTGCCGGTATAGTTGTTTTTTGTTTTGCCTGATAGAAACTTGTGAATCACTTGGGTTGATTCAAAAAGCGACATCTTTTCGGCGAGGAAGCCTTGCTCCATCCCAAAGCTGAGACTGTGCAACGCAATCATCGTGACGATAAATACGAAGATCGGCTTTTTCATTCTTGCCAAACGACCCGCATCACCTATCCCTACTTGCTTTTGGCACCAAAGCCTGCTCCGCAGGCGAAATGCCAAAAGTGTCGAAGGCATGGGAGTTAAGTGCATCGTTCTGTTCGACTATTTTGTTTGTTTAGGATGATCGTAGATACAAAAGCCAAAAGGAACAAAAAGAAGGCCGCAGTGTAAGCAATTACAGGAAATGGGATTGCTTCGACAACTACGCGGTAAGAAAAGAAGAATATACCGAAGACCTCTCTCCAAGAGTAGAAGCCCAGCCACAGTAGCGCACAACTCAGGCCAATCACAAAAAAGCGATTGAACCAAGCATAAGGCAGAAGCAACAAACTCGCGAAGGATATGAATGGAAGGGTTTTAGTCAAGAAGATGTCAATCAATAGAGTTTTGCTATGATCTTGGATTGGACGGACAGCCTCCGCAGCAAGAATTTGCGAATAAACAGAAGTCCATGTGGTAACTGCCGCATAAAGAAACCAGAGGGCGACGCAGACTCCAAGGAGTCGGATGGAGATGGTGAGGGTCTTCATATTCTTGTCGAACGCCCCGCGATCGGTGGATCGCATTGTTGGCATTATTTTATTCGTTTGTTCCAGTATCCAGGTTCTCGGCTGCAATGCATCA
>CALFPA010000043.1 GCA_937919825.1 uncultured Spartobacteria bacterium
CATCGCTTGAAGGCGAGGTCGTAGCGGCCAGTTGCAAAAAACCCCTCGCTTTCCTTGATGAGTTTTTTGACCTCTTCGACCTTGGCGACATGACCCGGGGTGAGCGTGCCGCGATCTACAAAGCCCGTGGGATTCATGAGCTGCGAACGCAGGGCAAGGGCTGGTGCGTAATTGGGATTGTAGGCGGCCTCGAGAGCCACCTCCACGATCGTGCGGGCATCGGCGTAGCGGCCCTCGGAGACGCGCTGGCGGGCAAGCTTCACGGCGGCATCGCAAAATCCATCCAGTGCCTGTTGCTTCACATCGGCCATGGCGGCGCCACCCTGCGGCAGGATATCCACCGCACTCTTGAAGTAGGCGTAGGCCGACTCGTAATCCAAATCCGCCATCGCCTCGTCGGCCTTGGAAATCTGACCCGCGGCGTATTGTTTTTTTTGCTCGAGGAGTTGAATTTGACGCTCGACGGAGCCTTGAACTCCGGGGAATTGAGCGGTGGAAACGGCCACCAATCCAAAGGTGGCAGCCATCGCGAGCGTCAGGGTCTTTCTGTTCAACATGGGCTAGGGAGATGATGCGGCAGGAGTGGAAATCCTAAAGGTTTTACCGGTGGCGATGTCCTGTATTTGGGCGGAGTCAGCTTGAATGTCAATGAGCTTGAACTTCGCCGGATCGGGCGGGATATCGAACTCCGCGCCTTTTATATAAGTCTTCACCTCATTGGTCAGAAGATTGCGGAATTCTCCGAAGGAGGTCGGATCGTTGATTTCCTCGTTGTATTTAAGAACCAAAGTCTCGCGGGTGTTGGTGTTTTCGATCTTCTCGATCTTCAATTCGGATAGGTCTCCTTTCACATTCACGCCGTAGGGACCAGGCTTCGCGGTGTAGCCAACAATCTTGTAGGGCGCCTCGGCGATCTGCTCGTTCAACTTCTTGTATTGGGTGCGGCCGGTTCCTTTCAAATCCTTGAAATTGATCTGGAATTCCTTGCCATCCGTTCCCCCGTCGCCTTTGAAAATGATGCGGAATGGAACGGGCTTGAAGGCCACAAGTTGCAGTTTGGTGAAAGAGGGTGGGGTGGAGGTTTTATCCTTTGGGTTGGTTTTGGCTTTGAACTCCTCGAGGTTGCTGAAGCCATCCCCGTCGGGATCTAATTTCAAAATGTTGTTGTTGGATAAATCCAAGTCGTTTTCGACAAACCAAGCATTTGGAATGGGGGGGTGGAGATTCTCGCCGCCCTCGATGGGGTCCAAAAGTTTGCCTTCTTTCAAAAGGTATTTGCGTGAGACGAAAAGCGAGCCCTGAGTGCCTTTGGTATCGGGTTGCCATCTGGCTGGGGTGGACGCGGCGGCGCTGGCATCTTGGACGGCTTGGAGATTTGGCTCGTCGAATTGGTTGCTCGGCTCAGGTCTCGGCGGAATTCCCTCGATCTCCAGACCGGGCCTTGTGGCGAGCCAGGCGGCATTCGCCGCCAAGAGCAAGGTGGCCAAGGCGAGAATCGCGAGATCGTAATGTTTTTTGACCCAATCCATGGTGGTTACTTTGTTGGAGTCGGCGGAGTTGGTGGTTGGGTTTTCTTTTCCTCAACCTTCTGCTCAGGGAAGTCGAGAATTTCGAAAACCAGGGTCGCCTTGACGGACTCGGCTCCAAAGATGGTCGGCAATTTTTCCGAAGCTCCAGGAGTCACTGGTGCTCGAGCCGGGGCTGGCTGTGGCTTTCCGGTATCGGCTTTGAGGGGGGCGGTCGGGTTGGTGTTCTCGATCGTCATGGAGCGGAGCACGAGGAAGCCGGGATTGGCGGGAATTTTGTCAAAGGCGGAAATAAAGGAGTTTTGCGGAGCGGTGATGCCGAGAGTGAAGGAGTCGAATGGCAAGGGCTTCGCAACGGCCTCGTTGGGTTTTGGCGGAGCGGCCTTGGGATCGGGCGTGACAGGCACGGCGCCGGCGTGTCGAACCAAGGTATCAATGCTGGTGATGCCAAGGGGAACGATGGCCTCAATGAGGCTCTTGATGGCTAAAAACTCCCGGTTGAGTTCCTTGGCTTCACCCTGCGGCGGGAGCTGGGTTCGGTAAGCATCGAAACCGAAAAAGAAATTCTCCGGGAGGGTGGTTTTGTTCGCAGTGGCTTTTCGAAGATTGTCGGCGGCGACGCGGAGATCGTCTTGGAATTTCTGCGGTGAGATTTCCGCAACAGGAATCTCTATTTTATTCAACGAAGCGACAAAGTCCGTGATGTCTTTTTTGTAGGCCTCGACACTGGCTTGGATTTTTTTGAGATTGGCTTCATTTGGGAAAGGCTGCTTCCCCTCCAGGCGGCGTAAGTTTGTGATCGCAGCAGTGTAACTAGCAAGAGCCTCATCTTGCCTGACGGCGGCATCCATGGCGAAAAAACCAGCCACGAGCGTGCCAACTAGGGCCGTCGCGGCAATCGCAAGAACTACGGGGTTTTCCTTGAACCAATTCATGGCAGGACAATGGGGTTTTTGAGCGGCAGGCGCATCGTGAAGCCGTAGGCCCAAGCTTCACCAGTGGGCGTCGTGCGCTCGGTGATCACGGAGGATCGGTCGGTGGTTTCGGTAATTCCAAAAACCGGAGAGCCGGCCAGTTTGTCGTAAAATTCGTCGACGAGGGCGGTGCCTTTTTCATTCGGCGGGTTGTCCAAATAAAGGCCCTTCACTTCGAGGTGGGTGATTGATTTTTTCAGAGCCGCCTTGTCGGTGGGCGCGGGATTTTTTTGGTTCGGTTGGTTGGGTGCCGCAGGAGCCTCTTCGGTTTCGACCGGGGCGAGGCGGGTGACCCAAATGAAGCGGGGCGGGAGTTTGGCGGAGAGTTCGTTGAGAATGTTTGACCACGCAGAGCGCTCGGCGGCGGCCAGAAGGAAGGGGGCGATCTCGCTGTCGAGGGCCTTTTTTTCTTTCAAACTTTCATCAATGCCTTTGGAAGCAGACTCGAGAGCTTGGGCTTGAGCAATGAACGGGGCCGTTTCTGCCTCGAGGAGGGCGGCGCGGTGTGTGGCGTTGAACCACCACAAGATTGGAATGGCAATGAGCAGGGCGGCTGCGAGGGCGAGGTTTGGAATCCTCCGAGCCATGATGCGTGCTTGGACAACCGCCGGGGGCGTGAGGGCGATTTTCATTGGGCAATTCCCAAGGCCGCGCAGGGCGCACCCGACAAGCTCCCCGAGACCGTAGGAACTGGGAGGCGTGTCTTCGGGGAGAGCTCCTTCGGCGACAACGACATTTTTGAGCGGATTGAAAAACTCCACTCTCGCTTGGAGTTTCTCGACGAAAAATTCCGCGATGTAGCGCAGCGGTGTGCCGCCGCCGCAGAGGAACACCCGCTTCGGCGTCGTGCCGCCGTGGGTGGACCGATAGAAATTCACCGACCTCGCAATCTCCGCGTGGAGGCGGGTCATCGTGTTGCGAATGACCTTTGAGAGGCGCGCTTCGATGGGGTCCTCGGGATCGGCGTAGGCGCCACCGAGGCCGACGAGGCCTTTTTCGATCTTCAACTTCTCGGCCAGCGTGATGTCTTGCTCAAACTCCTTTGCGATCGCCGCACTGATGGCATGTCCGCCAATGGGAATGCTGCGACTAAACGCACGACCATTTTCGGAAAAAATCAGGTTTGTCGTCCGAGCGCCAAGATCGATGAGAAGGGAGCTCTCTTCCACCTCGGGGTAATTGTAGCGAAAGGCGTTGTAGAGAGCCATCGGCGCCACATCCACATTCCGCGCCCATAGTCCTCCGCGCGTCACCGCATCCAGCACCTCGGTGAGTTGCTCGGTCTTGATCGCCACAAGAGCGACATCCCACGACTCATCGCGGCGGTCGCCCATGATTTGGTGGTTCCAGACAACTTCCTCGATGGGAAAAGGAATGTTCTGCTGCGCTTCGAAGCCTACGATCGATTCGACATCCTCAGGCGTCGCTCCGGGCAATTTCAGAAAACGCGAAAAAACCGCCTGTGATGGCAGGCAGGCATAAACAGGTGCGCTGACATTGGCTTTCAGAGTCTCGCGGAGTTCCTTCGCCACCGTCTCGATTTGCAGTGGCCGCGTCGCATCAGCCGCGGAATCCAAAATCAACTCGGACTTCGCGAATCCCAGCAATTGGAGTCCACCTTCAGGCAAAACTTCGAACTCCGCCAAACTGACGGTTTGCATTCCGAGATTGTGGCTGAGGATGCGTTCGGGTCGGGCCATGGATCGCTACGAGTGAAATTCCAGAGCCCTAATTGGCTTTCAAGGGCAGGTAGTAATCCCAAGCCAAATGGGCAAAAGGCGTGGCGTCTTTGGAAAGCACGCGATCACTCACGACATTGTAATTGTCGGGGTTTTCCCACCAAGGAGTCTTGCCGATGCTAATGTCTCCGTTTTTTTGATCATGGCGAGCGATCACGCCGCTGGCGTCGCTGATCGTCACGCCGATGTTGATGAAAGCCTGATTCGCCGTGGTTGGCGTTTTATCGTTGAAAAATCTGGCAAGAGTTTGGGGGCTTACGAACGCACCCACGTGCAGTCCTTTATCGAAGTGAATATCGACATGCGTGATCCCTCCGGTCAAAAGCGTTGCTTTTCCATCTTCGCTGCTGGCTTTGTTATTCAGTAGGATGAAGTAATTCACCGTCAACTCGTCGACGAATTTTGGAGCGTCCTTATCTTTTACCGGCATGTCGAATTTCACATCGATCTCCAGCCACTGCGGTTTCTTGCCGCTAGAGCTTTTCTTCGCATAACCCGGAATCCCGGGTGATGCTAGGAACTCACCTTTGATTTCTTTGATTATAGGCGCTGGAGCGGACTGAGCAAAAAGCGGCGCGGCAGCCGTAGAACATAGAATTGCGGCGGCGAGGAGCAACACAGGGGCGAGGGGTTTTGTCATAGGAAGAGGTTCTCTAGCGAAACGGATCGACCAAGTAAACCGCGAAGAGGGATCAAACCCGTCCGCGGAAAAACTCGATCGTCTCGCGGATGCCTTGGTCGAAATCCACTTTTGGCTCCCAGCCGAGGATTTTCTTGGCGCGGGTGATGTCGGGTTGGCGGACTTTAGGATCGTCGACGGGAAGCGGCTTCTGTTCGATCGGGCAGTTTGCGCCGGTGATGCGAAGGATTTCTTCGGCGAACTGACGGATCGTCATCTCACGGGGGTTGCCGATGTTCACAGGCTCGTGAAAGTCTGACATCATGAGGCGGAAAATTCCATCGATGAGGTCGGAGACATAACAGAAACTCCGCGTCTGCGAGCCATCGCCAAAAATCGTCAGCGGCTGGCCCCTGAGAGCCTGCCCGATGAAGGCCGGCACCACGCGACCATCGTCCAACCGCATGCGGGGGCCGTAGGTGTTGAAGATTCGGACGATGTGGGTATTCATCCCGTGGTAGCGGTGGTAGGCCATCGTGATGGCTTCCGCGAAACGCTTGGCCTCGTCATAAACGCCACGCGGTCCGATGGGGTTCACATTGCCCCAATAATCCTCGGTCTGCGGGTGAATCAGGGGATCGCCATAGCACTCGGAAGTGGAAGCGAGGAAGAAGGCCGCGCCTTTGTCCTTGGCTAATCCGAGGGCGTTGTGTGTGCCGAGCGAGCCGACTTTCAGCGTCGGGATCGGAATCCTCAAATAATCTATCGGACTCGCGGGCGAGGCGAAATGCCACACATAGTCCACCTGACCCGGGATGTAGATGAAATCAGTGACATCGTGATTGATGAACTTGTAGTCCTTATTCCCCGCGAGGTGCTCGATGTTCGCGACATTGCCCGTGATGAGGTTGTCGACCGCGATGACGCGGTGGCCTTCCTTGAGCAATCGGTCCGTGAGATGGGATCCCAAAAACCCGGCTCCGCCGGTGACGACACTGACGGGCTTCGTGATGTTCGAGGACATGGCGGGGGTATCCGGTTTAGTTCGAGTAGGAAGCTTGGGTGCCCTTGAGGTTGCGCTTTTTGATCCAAGGCATCAGGCCGCGAAGGCGCTCGCCGGTCTTTTCGATCGGGTGCTGCTCGCCTTTCTTGAGGAGGGCGTTGTATTTTTTGTAGCCGCCCTCGTATTCCTTGATCCATTCCTTGGCAAATTTGCCGGACTGGATGTCTTTGAGCGCGGCTTTCATCCGCTTCTTCACGGACGCGTCGACGATCTTCGGGCCGACATGCACATCGCCCCACTTGGCGGTCTCGGAGATGGAGAAACGCATTCCGGCGATGCCGGCTTCGTTCATGAGATCGACGATGAGCTTGAGCTCATGCAAGCACTCGAAATAAGCCATCTCGGGCGAGTATCCAGCCTCGATGAGGGTCTCGAATCCCGCTTGGACGAGCGCCGAGGCGCCGCCGCAGAGAACGGTCTGTTCGCCGAAAAGATCGGTTTCGGTTTCTTCCTTAAAGGTGGTTTCCAGCACGCCGCCGCGAGTGCCGCCGATGCCTTTGGCCCAAGCGAGCGCGATTTTTTTCGCATCCTTGCCAGGGTTTTGGTGGATCGCGATGAGCGTAGGAACGCCTTTGCCTTCGGTGTATTGGCGGCGAACGATGTGGCCTGGGCCTTTCGGGGCGACCATGATCACATTCACATTCTTCGGCGGAACGACCGTCTTATAGAGAATGCTGAAGCCGTGGGAAAACAGGAGTGTCTTGCCGGCCTTGAGGCTCGGCGCGATGTCTTTTTTGTAGGCGGCGGCCTGCTTGGTGTCGGGGATGGCGACCATGATCACCTCGGCGCGGCGCACGGCCTCGTCGGTGTCGAACACTTCAAAGCCGGCCTTCTTCGCGACTTCGCGGCTCTTGGATTTTGGATAGAGGCCGATGATGACTTTGCAACCGCTCTCTTTGAGGTTCAGCGCGTGGGCGTGGCCCTGAGAGCCGAAGCCAAGAACAGCAAGGGTCTTTCCCTTGAAAACTTTCAGGTCGGCGTCTTTGTCGGTGTGGATTTTGGCAGGCATGGTGGTGTTGGTTGGGTTTGTAAAAAAGGTGGGATTACTTGGAGCGGGCGAGGGCGACCTTGCCGGTGCGGGTGAGGTCGCTAATGCCAAAAGTCTCCATCAGGCTCAGGAATTTGCTGATCTTTGCCTCGGTGCCGGTGATTTCGATGGCCAGCTTCTCGGGCTGCACATCGATGATCTTCGCACGGAAGATGTCACAAATCTGCATCACCTCGGCGCGGCTCTTGGAATTGGCATTCACGCGGAGCAGGACCAGTTCGCGGTCCACATATTCCTCGTCACGGAAATCCTCGACATCGATCACATCGACTAATTTTTCGAGCTGCTTGGTAACCTGCTCGAGGATTTTGTCGTCGCCCCGGACGACAATCGTCATGCGGGAAGCGGAGGGATCAAGCGTCTGGCCGACATTGAGCGAGTCGATGTTGAAGCCGCGTCCGCTGAACATTCCGGCCACGCGGGTCAGAACGCCGAATTTGTTTTCCACGAGGATCGAGATGGTGTGGCGCATGCGATGAAAAGGGGGCAGATGCTGATCCAGCGCCCCCGACGCGTCAATGGAATTCCCTGAAAACTCACAGTCGGCATGGTTCAAGAGGTCGGCGGTTGTTCGTCTCGACACTCCAAGCCGCCACCAGATACATACTCGCTTCATGACAAGTATGACCGGTCACGGACGAGGCGAGGCGAGGACGAAAGTCTGGTCCGCTGTGGTGGAATGCCATTCCGTGAATCGCAAGACGGCCGAGGTCGTCTTCCATGCCGACCGCGACGCCACTTGGCTCGAACCCTCCGTGCGCGAGAAAGTGCTGGAGAGAATTTCCCGCGGCCGCGTGCAGGTGAATCTCCACCTCGAAAGGGCGGACGCCGGAACGAAGAATTTTTTCGATGAAAAACGCGCTGCCGTTTTTGTTGAACAAGCCCGGAAGCTCCAAAAAAAACTCGGCCTCGAGGGGGGTGTCACGCTGGCTGATGTTTTAAGCGCTCCGGGTGTCATGCGCGCCGCGGAGCCAGGCGGTGACGACGCCCGCGATCCCGTGATGAAAGCCCTCGAGGAGGCGATCCGCGGGTTGGAGTCCACCCGAAACCGCGAAGGTGCCGCCCTCAAGAAAGCCCTCCTCCGCAGCGCCGAAAAACTCGAATCCCTCGCCAAAAAAATCGCCCCCCACGCCGGCCGCGTCGCCCAACTCCATCGCGAGGCTCTCCATAAACGCATCGAGCGAGCGGGCATTTCCCTCCAACCCGATGACGCCCGTCTCGCCTCGGAGGTCGCGTTTTTCGCCGAGCGCTGCGACATCACCGAGGAACTCGAACGCGCCGCCAGCCACATCGCGCAATTCCGCGACAAGCTCGATTCCAAGGGCCCCGTCGGCCGCACGCTGGAATTCCTCGCGCAGGAACTCGGCCGCGAATTCAACACCGTCGGCTCCAAATCCTCCACCACCGCCATCGCCCGACTCGTCATCGAGGCGAAGGCCGAACTCGACCGCATCCGCGAACAACTCGCCAACATTGAGTAACCTCGACATCCAACGCTCCGGCATTCTTTTCGTCATCTCCGCCCCCTCGGGCGCGGGAAAAACCACGCTCATTTCCGCGCTCCGCCAGAAGCCGGATTTCGTTTACTCCGTCTCGTGCACGACCCGCTCCCCGCGGCCCGGAGAAGTCGACGGCGAGGATTACCATTTTCTCTCCAAGGAAACATTCCAATCCTACATCGAGGCCGGAGATTTCCTGGAATACGCCGAGGTCCACGGCCACCATTACGGCACGCTCAAGTCCACCGTCATCTCTCAACTGGAGCATGGCATCGATGTCTTGCTCGATGTCGATACGCTCGGCGCCGCCAGCATCCGCCAATGTCCTGACGGATTCATCCAAGACGCGCTCGCCGATGTTTTCATAATGCCGCCGGGACTCGATGAACTCAGCCGCCGCCTGCGCAAGCGCGGCACCGAGAGCGAAGATCAAATCGCCACGCGCCTTCGCAACGCCGCCTCCGAAATGGAAAAATGGCGCGAATACCGCTACACGCTCATCAGCGGATCGATGGAAGAGGACATCGAAAAATTTCGCGCGATCATGCGCGCCGAGCGTTACCTGAGCCACCGCCTCCACTTTTCTTTTTGATGAGAAAAAAAAATATCGTGCTCGGCGTCGGCGGCTCGATCGCCTGCTACAAAGCCGCTGACCTCACAAGCCGCCTCGCGCAGGACGGCTTCGAGATCCATGTCGTGATGACCCACTCGGCCACGGAGTTCGTCGCCCCGCTCACTTTCCAAACCCTCTCGCGAAATCCGGTGACGACTGGGATTTTCGATGAAAAAGAATCCTGGCATCCCGGCCACATCGCGCTCGCGGACGACGCCGACTTGCTCCTCATCGCGCCCGCCACGGCGAACCTTGTCGCCAAGCTCGCCTGCGGAATTGCGGACGACGCGCTCACCTCCATCGCGCTCGCCACGCGGGCACCACTCGTTATCGCTCCCGCGATGAACGGTAAGATGTGGCATCACCCCGCCACGCAGGAAAATGTCGAGCGCCTGAAGTCCCGCGGAGCGCTGTTTATCGGCCCCGCCGAGGGTTTGCTCGCTTGCGGCTACGAGGGAACCGGACGCCTTTGGGAGGTCGCAGGCATCGTCGAGGCAGTCAAAAAACTTCTCCCTGCCGACTAAGAAATTTCGCCGTTCAGAAATTTTTCCCGAAAAAAATTCGCGAAAATGAAAATAGTTGTTGACGCATTTCGAGGCGGAACTTATTCACACGCCCAGTGAGTTATTCACAATTTTTTCACAACAACTTTCCCGCATTTGCGGAAAGAAAGGGGGGAGATTAATGCCTACTGCCAAGAAGAAAGCTCCGGCCAAAAAGGCCCCAGCAAAGAAAGCCGCCGCCAAGAAGCCAGCCGCCAAAAAAGCGGTGAAGAAAGCTCCGGCGAAAAAAGCCCCGGCCAAAAAAGCCGCCGCTAAAAAGCCAGCCGCCAAAAAAGCGGTGAAGAAAAAATAATACCCCCTGTCCCTGACAGGTTTTAAAAACAAGTTGGGAGAAGTCTTCGGGCTTCTCCCAATTTGTTTTTGTAAGGAAGTCTCCGGCTAACCCGCCCAGGTCAGTGAAACGAAAGCAAAAAATCAGAGAATGATTTTCTGCGTTCTCGTATCAAGGCACTTCGAGGATTCAGCCTGGCTAAGATAGGAGTCGATGAGCCGAATCGCCGCTTCGGGTGTTTTTTTATCCGACAAAGAGGCCAGGGAAAGACGCTCGGATTTGTCTCTTAACGCAACCCGGATTTTTCCATTAACGAGAAGGCCCATGAAAATGCCGACGACATGCGAATTGCTCCCACCGAAGCGCAAGAGGTAGTCATCGATTTTTTCAAACAACGAGATTTCCTGGGATGAGGTTCTTACCGTCAGCCCGCTTTCCTCAGCGAATTGCTGCTCGAGCAAAACGATCGGCTTCGCGAGATCCGCGTCGGATTGAGGGCCGGAGTTGGCCAGGACGGTTTCCACCTGCTTCTTGGCGAGGCGCTGTCGGAGCCTCTCTCCCACACTCTCGCGGGCCAGCGGAGAACGGAACTTCGATGGTGTTGAAAAAATTCCATTCGGCAAGTGCTGCGCAAGCCGCCGGCGAAAATCCTCTTTCTCTCGTGGAAGTTGAATGAAAGCCCGCAGCCCCAGCTTGATCATCTCCAGCACCCACGAGCGGTTGGACTCATAGAAAATCAGCACCACGGGAATCCCTCGCAGCGTGGCGCTCGACATCATCCTTTCGAGCAACCACTGCGCATGCGGCCTCTCAATACCCGATCCAATCAAGACGAGATGAGGGCCAAGCGTCTCCATTTTCGCAAGAGCCGCAGAAACATCATCCATCGTCGTGATCCGGACGCTGGGCGAATCAAGCGTTTCCTGGAGGAGCCGC
>CALFPA010000044.1 GCA_937919825.1 uncultured Spartobacteria bacterium
CAGCAGCATTGACAACATGATCAGCAGAAAAGCCCGCACGCTGGATATTCGCTTTCGCAATTTTAGCGAGGCGAGAATCAGCCTCGTAGCAAGTCAACTCGCAGCCTGGATAATTTTGAAGAAACCAAAGGGCACTTAAACCGATATTGCTGCCGCAATCGACGATGCGAAGCGGGCGATCGGATTTGGTGGTGCCAACAAACTGGTAAATTTTCTCGAAGAAGATGGCATCCAGTTGCTGGCGGATCGCACCGGAATCTGTGTATTCAACCATTCCCCACGGGAATTGAGCTTGGCCGGCGGCTCCGGAATGCAGCTCGGGTTGTGCAAGCAATCGGAACTTGGCTTCGTGAATATTGCGCGGCGGCAATCCAAAAGTCAGGCGCCCATGCCAAAGAAGGTGGACAGCAGTCTTTTTAAGAAAGGATTTCATGGCGAGCGCCTTCGGCGCTGTGGATGGTCGCGGGTATATGGTGTCGGGTTAAAGTCGCTCGCATTCAATCCACAACACCTTCCAAAAATTTCATTTCTGACACTCCAATATATATTCGCAAAAAATCTAAGGGCCGATTCAAAAGATTTCTGACTTTCCGAGCATTTTCGTGGTTTTGCATCTTGGAATTTGTTTCCTCTACTGTGTTTTTCGCAAATGTATCAGGAAATTTTTTATAGATTTTGGTGTTCGTTTAGCAATTTCTATTTCAAACAACCAAAATTTTTTATTGATATGCCTAAGGAACATGTCGCGTTTATTCCACATGAAATATTTTCTAAGTTCGCTCGGCGAAAGAACATTGTCGCTACCGATTTGCCAAGATCCCCAACCAGTCCGTTCTTTAGCCAATACCGGATGTGTAAAAAATTCATTTAATTCCTCACGAGTTTTAATTTCGCTTTGTAAGTATATGACTTCATCCCAGGGTTTTTTTTCATACAAATGAATTATCTCAGAAAAATCCTCTAATTTAGGTTCAGAAAAACTCCCGTAAATCGATACTTTTGCGCCAAATGCCGCGCCGTATGCTATGCAAGACCCATAAGCATTTGTGGTTACAAATTCAAACTGTTCCATGAGATGCCTCATTCTTGTTAAGGAGTTTTTATCTTTGGCATCTGCACCGATGATAACAGGAAAACCACGACTGGCAAATTCATTTATCCAGTAATTATTTGCCACGCAGCCCTTGTGCACACATACAACAATTTCAGAAAAATGACTTTTGAGGGAATTTATTTCATCAGCATATTGTTCAAATTTCCAACGATGTTTTGTATACTCATTCGAATGGGCAGGCATTACCAGAAGAGACCCTTTTTTTCGGACGCATCCACTAGGCTGCGTATAGGCTATTGGTAGACCAATAGCTTTTGAAAGGTAGCCATTTTTTTTGTAAAAATCCTCCTGATCTAGTCTAGCAACAAAGCAAATTTCTTTACTTTTATTCAAGATTTTTTCGGGAATTACATGACTCACATGGACATTAAAATATGGAGCAATCCAACCATGTTGCCAATGCCCATCAAAATAATTCGGAATTTTTTTTAAGCCGCAGTATTCTGCCACAACCTTATCTGCGCCATACTGCAATCTCTCATTTAACTTCCTATACTCTCGCGCAGGTAATTTTAACCAATCTACCTGACTCTCTTTAAACATACGATGTTACTTCCTTGAGTCTTTTTACTACAATTTTCTGCTCAGGCTCAGATAGTTTGGATGAGCAAGGCAAACTGATTGCCGAGCGGCAAAGCTCCAAAGAGGCGGCGAGCGGCCCCCATTTAGCGGAGTCGCCCAAGGCAGGCAATTCGTGCAACGGGTGCCAAAGAGGGCGTGACACCACACCGGATTTCGCGAGAGCATCCACCATCGGCCGGGCAGGGCGGTCTAAGCGCACCGTGAACATCCAGAATGTGGATCGGCAATCCAAGGGTTCGGGATGGAGTTGCAGGATTTGCGGAGAGTCGCCGAGTGCTTCGCGGTAGCGGGTCGCAATTGCGCGCTTGCTGGCCACATACTCGTCGAGCATCTCCAACTGCCCCACCCCAAGGGCGGCGGAGAGGTTGGTGAGACGATAATTGTAGCCGATCGCATCGTGGAAAAAGTCGATTGGATCAGCTTTCGCGGTAGTGCTCAGGTGCTTGGCACGGGCCGCCAATTCCTCATCATGCGTAAAAAGAGCCCCTCCCCCGCCGGTGGTCACAATTTTGTTGCCATTGAAACTGGTGGCTACGAACCGGCGGCTGGCATCCATTTCGGGAGAGGATGCAGCGATCGTGCGATTCTTGTAAGTGGCGCCGAGGCACTCGGCCGCATCCTCAATAAGAAAAAGCCCGAATTCCTCGGCGATCTTCGCAAAGGCATCCACATCTCCCATGCCACCCAGCAGATGCACAAGCATGATGGCTTTCACCGCACGGCCCGTCGTTTTATTGACCAAGCCTTCGGGCGTAAATTTGCAACCGTGGCGCAAAAACTCTCTGGTTTGTTCGGCGCACATCTGCCAATCGTCTTTGCGAATATCAACAAAAGCAGGCCACGCCCCGCAGTAGCGAATGGCGTTTGCCGGTGCCACAAAACTGACCGTCGGCATGACAACTTCGTGGCCCACGCCAACGCCGGAAAGAATCAATGCGATGTGCAAGGCGGATGTGCCGGAGTTCATCGCGACAGCAAACGGCGCACCGGTTGCCTCGGCCAGAAGCTGCTCAAACTTCTGGACATGAGGGCCGACATAGGAAACCCAATTGCTTTCCAGGGCTTCGATCACAT